>DATEFI010000001.1:0-8066 GCA_035280705.1 Rhizorhapis sp.
GGCTCATGTCGAGCGACATCAACGGCATAGCCAGGACTCAAGGTCTCGCGGTCGACGCGTACCGGCCGCTCCTGAAGCGGGACCAGTTCCTCTGCCCCGTCCATGAGCTTATAGAGGTCGCAGCCATGCTTCCAGCCCCACTGGGCCTGGTGCTGGATGCACTTCGTGCATGCGCAAATCGCCTGCTTAAGCGACTTGATCCCCAATCGCCGGAGGCGTGAAGGCTGCGCGCATTGTTGTGCAGTACGAAATCAAATGTTGTACAGAGATATGCGCTTGGACGTTGTCGAGTACGCAATCGGACTATTTCTGCCGGTCAGCCATCTGGCGCCGGCGGCGGAGATGAATAATATGAGCGACATAATCTGGCCCGAAGGTTATTGGCCCGGTTTCACGGACAATTTCGCCTCCAACGAAATCGTCGTGCCGCACCTCAGCGCACAGGAAGTGTGGCCATATCTCGTCGACACGCGCTTTTGGCCTACTTACTACAGCAATGTCTCTGAGATCCGCTTCCATGAGGGCTCTGGTCCGAAGCTGAGCGATGGCGCTCGGTTCGGGTTCACGACTTTTGGCTTTCCGGTCGATGCGGAGATCGTCGAATTTGTCCAGCCAGCGGCCGGGCAGGCTGCGCGCCTCGCCTGGCACGGTTGGTCGGGCGAGGCGGAGTCGCGCGGCGATGCACATCATGCTTGGCTGTTCGAGGACTTGCCAGGCGGCCGGGTCCGCCTCCTCACGCGGCCGGTCAATCGCAGCATGTGGGGCTTGCGCGCGCGCTCTTCGGCTCGCCGCCGATCCTGCTGCTCGATGAGCCCAATGCGCATCTCGATGCAGAGGGAGAATCGCAGCTCGTCGCCACGCTCGCCGAACTTAAAAAGCGTGGTGCGTCGATCATCGTAGTTGCCCACCGCATGGGCATTTTGGGCGTGGTCGATAAAATCCTGGTGCTGCGTGATGGGCGGGTAGATGCCTTTGGTGCTCGCGATGAAGTGCTTGGACGGCTGAAGGCCGTTCAGCCCGGTGCAAAACCTGCACAAGTGGCGGAGGCCTGAGGCATGGCACAGACAGTCGTGACGGCCGATGGGCAGGAAATCGATAGCGGAGTAAAAGCTTCAGCCAGCGGGCCGGATTTGGATGACCGGCCGGATCGGGACATCCGCTTCGGCCTAGGTGTCGCAGCGCTTTTCTTCGTCTTCTTCCTTGGCTGGGCGGCCTTTGCGCATCTTGATGCTGCAGCCTACGCCCCGGGCCGCCTCACCGTTTCGGGTCAGCGGCAGGCGGTGCAGCATCGCGATGGCGGCTTTGTCGGCGCGATCCACGTCAAGGAGGGACAGCGCGTAGGGCAAGGCCAATTGCTGGTCGAACTGGCTGCGGCAGAAGTCAGAGCACAGGAACGGGCGCTCGCCTCGCAACTGATCGCCCTCAAGGCGCAACGGGCTCGGCTCCAGGCTGAACAGCTTGGCGCAGCTACAATTCGCTGGCCCGCCGAATTTGCGCAGCTCAATAGGAAGGACCGTCGGCAAGCGGAGGAGGCCATGCGCCTCCAGTCCGCGCAATTCCAAGCCCGCGCGGCGGTGCTTTCGGCCCAGACCGGGATCCTTCAGCAACACGCGGCGCAAGCACTGCGAGGGGCAGAGGGCTATGAGCGCCAGGCAGAGGCTTCGACCGAGCAGGAGCGCCTGATCATGGAAGAACTGGACAGCCTTCAGGAGGTCGCGGCCAAGGGTTTTGTTTCCAAAACCCGCCTCCGGGCTCTTGAGCGGGCAAGAGCGGATCTTGTCGGCCGCAAGGGACAATATCTGGCGGGTGTTGCCCAGTCTTCTGCCGAAGCGGGAGAGAACCGGCTGCGGCAATTGGAGGCCGAAAAACCTTCCGCGAAAGAAGCGCCTCGGAGCTGCGGGATGTGGAATATGCCCTGGCTGAACTGCTTCCCAAATATAATGCCGCCAAGGACCAACTGGAGCGCACGCGCATCCGCGCTCCTGCAACAGGTACGGTCGTGGGTCTCAATGTCTTTACGGTAGGGGGCGTCATTGCTCCTGGGCAAAGGCTGATGGACGTTGTTCCGGACAAGGCCATGCTAGTCATTGAGGCGAAGGTGTCGCCCAATGATGCAGACGACCTCGTCATCGGGCAGAAAGCGGAAATCCGCTTTGCCGGACTGCATGAGCGGGAGCTTCCCATTCTGGCGGGTCAAGTCACGCGCCTCTCGGCTGACAGTTTCCAGGACGAACGGACGGGCGAATCCTACTATACCGCAGAAGTCACCGTTCCGCCCGCCGAGCTGAAGATCATCCAGGATGTGCGCGGCCGGAACTTTGCATTGCGGTCCGGCATGCCCGTGCAGGTGCTAGTGCCCCTCAAGAAACGCACAGCCCTTCAATACGCCTTTGAACCCCTCACGCAATCCTTATGGCGATCCTTTAGGCAGCACTGAGCTGCTTCAGGAGGTGAGTATGTTGGCAAGATCGAGATAGGCGCCTCCCATCGCTGATGCCACGCACGGGCAGATGGAGTGCGGATGCCGGCCTTTGCGACAATGACGCCAGAGCTGTTGTTCATAATGAGGCAAAGCCACGGGCCGGCAGCCGATCAGGCGGCGCTTTTTTCGGAGCGCTTCCGGCTATAACGGTTGGCCGGCTGGGCAAGGGCAAGATGCTCGCGAAAGGTGGTGCCTTCATAATCGGTGCGAAATAAACCACGTGCCTGCAGTATTGGGATCACCTTGTCGACGAACATGTCGAGCTGTCCGGAAAGAGGTTCGAAGATGATGAAGCCGTCGGCGGCTCCGCTTTCGAACCATTGCTGCAACCGGTCAGCCACGGTTGCGGCTGACCCGACAAAGGCGCCGCGCGGAGTGGCGAGTCGCTCCGCCACCTGGCGCAGCGTCAGATTTTCTGCCCGGACCTGCGCCAATATGTGCAGCGTACCGCTCTGCTGGCTATTGAGGCCGATATGTTCGACATCGGGGAAGGGCGCGTCCAGATCATATTGCCGGAAATCATGATCGTTGAAGGTCCGCGACAGGAAGCCCAGACCCGTGTCGATCGATTCCAGTGCCGCCAGTTCGCGATAGCGGGCTTTGGCATCCTCATCCGTATCGCCGATGATCGGCGCGATGCCTGGCAAGATGAACAGCTGGCCGGGATCGCGGCCGAAGCCCTTTGCCCGCGCCTTGACATCGGCATAATAGGCCTGGCCGGCCTCCTCATCCTCGGCATGGGTGAAAATGACCTCGGCCCGCTTGGCCGCGAAATTGCGGCCGTCGTCCGACGCGCCCGCCTGAAAGATGACCGGTTGGCCCTGGGGCGTGCGCTTGATGTTGAGGGGACCGCGCACCTGGAAGAACTCGCCCTTGTGGTCCAGCCGGTGCAGCCGTTCGGGATCGACGAACTGGCCGCTCTCTTTGTTCGCGACATGGGCGCCGTCTTCCCAGCTGTCCCACAGGCCCTGGACCACGTCGAGATATTCCTCGGCGATACGATAGCGCACGGCGTGGGGTGGATGCTCGGTCTTGCTGAAATTGGCGGCTGTGTCGCCCAGCCAGGACGTGACGATGTTCCATCCCGCCCGGCCGCCGCTCAGATGGTCGAGCGAGGCGAACTGACGGGCCACGTTGAACGGCTCGGAATAGCTGACGGTCAGCGTCGCGACGAGGCCGATGCGGGAGGTGGTGGCCGCCAGAGCGGAGAGGATGGTGACCGGCTCGAAGCGGGTGAGATAATGCGGGCTTGACTTTTCCGTGATCGACAGGCTGTCGGCGATGAAGAGAAAGTCGAATTTGCCGCGCTCGGCGATGGCAGCCTGCTTCTGATAATGAGCGAGGCTGGTGCCGGCATTGACGTCGCGGTCCGGGTGACGCCAGTCGTTCCAGGTGCGGCCCACGCCGTGCAGGATGAAGCCGAGCTTGATATGGCGTTGCTGGGACATGATCGTTCCTTGCTAAAGAAAAGGCTCAGGAATTTTTACGCGCCCCTCTGCGGGACGACCAACGCGCATCGCTCATTCTTCTATGACTTGATCAAATAAGCTCTGGCCGTCTGGCTGCACTTCAGTAGGCGAAGCGGACGTTGAACAGACGGTCGTCGGGTCGGGATAGTTTTTAAGATAGACGCCCGCCGACGGCGTGTACATCGAACCGACGGGCTTGTCCGTCCCTAATATATTTTTGGCCGACACGCCGATCTGGAAACGTTCGTCGGGCAGAATCCAATTGACCGATCCGTTGACGAATGTCTGCCCCGGCACTCTATCCCGGGGACGCGCCAGCGCATTCTGATAGAAGCTGCTCTGATATTGCGCGTTGGCGGACAGGCGCAAATGGCTACCGCTCGAGCCCAGGGGCAGGTCATAGGTTGCACCGCCCGACAACGAATATTTGGGTGCATTGATCAGCGGATTGCTGTCTGCATCGACGCCATTGCCACCTGCGCCCTTATAATCGTCGTAAATGGCCTTCAGATAGCCGCCCGACGTCTGCACACTGAAACGGTCGGACAGGCGCAGATCATTTTCGATCTCAATGCCCCAGCTATGCGCCTTGCCCGCATTGCCCCGGCGGATGCCGACATAGGCAGGGTCGTAGAAGGACACCTGCAGATCATTATAATCATTATAGAAAACCGCCAGATTGCTTCGCAGCGCCCGCCCGAATAAAGTCGCCTTCAGTCCGCCTTCATAAGTGGTCACCTTCTCCGGATCATAGGGCAAGGTGGCGAGATCGAGCCGAGTGGCGCGATTATCGAAGCCGCCCGATTTGAAACCGCGCGACCAAGTCAGATATTGCATTAGATTGGGCGTCCATTGCGCCTGCACGGACAATTTGGGTGTGACCGCATGCCACGTCTTGTCCGCCTTGCCGACGATCGATTGGGCCACAACATCGCGATTGTCGTCGATCACCTTATTGTCGAAGACGAAGCGCTTCTTCTCGACCGTGCCGCGAATGCCAGCGGTCAGACTGAAGATGTCCGTCGCCTTCCACGTGCCTTCTCCAAAGACCGCATAGGCGTCGGTATAGGTGATATTGTGCGCGCGCAGCTTGCTGATCGGAGAGGCAGGCGCAGCGCCGGTGCGACTGAAGCCGTCCCGTTCGACGAAGAAACGCTCGTGGAGGTAGAAGAGGCCGCTGGTGAAACTCAGATCACCGAACTCGCCGTTCAGCTGTACCTCCTGGCTCACGAACTTGTCGTTATAATGGATGAGGTTCTTCTGAATCAGCGCCGCCTCCCCGTCATTGTCATAGTAGACAGGGTTCAGGTTAAAGCCGCCGACCGCAGTGATCGACTTGACTGAAACCGTAGGTGAGAACGCATAGATCAGCCTGAGCGAGCCACTTCGCGCATTGAGATGCTGAAGCGGTTCGACCTCGGAATAGGAGCGGCGGCGGTTGAAGGTGCCCGGCTGATTGACCGGCACATAGGAGCGTGTGTCGCTGCGGTCGCGAGTCACGTTGACGGTCAGCAGCGCATCCAGTCCCTCGATCCCGGTAAAGCGCAGCTTGCCGCGCCATGCATCCAGTTCGATGCGGTTCACGTCATGGCCCAGTGTCGGGTCAAAGGTCACGCCGTCGCGCGAGCGGTGAATATAGGAAATGCCGCCGGACAGGGTGTCGTTGACGATCGGGCCGCTGAGGAGCGCCCGCACTTGCACATCGTTGAAGCTGCCATAGCCCGCTTCGGCCGTGGCACGGGTCGTGTCGTCCGGATCGTGGGTGATGATGCGCAGCGCGCCTGCGCTCGAATTCCGACCGTACAGTGTACCTTGCGGGCCGCGCAGCAGCTCCACCCGCTCCAGATCGACAAATTCGCTCATCGACCCGATCTGGCGTGGAACATAGACATCGTCGACATAGACGGCCAGCACCGGCTCCTGGATCGGATCGCTCTCCCCCACGCCACGCAGGGAGAAGGTCTGGGTCGTGTGGCTGATCGACGTGCGAGCGACGAACAGATTGGGCACCTGCGCGGCCAGGTCGCGAACGCTGCTGATGTTCCGTTCCTCAAGCCGATCGGGAGTGAAGGCGGAAATCGCGATGGCGGTCTTCTGAAGGTCGCTCGCACGTCGTTCGGCCGTGACGACGATCTCTCCGCCCACACTGCCGCCGTCGTCAGGCGCAAGCTCCTGCGCCGGCGCCTCACCGGCTGCAGCAAGGGTGAACAGGGCAACATTGGCAAGCAGCAAACGGTCAAGTCGCATCAAAGTCTCTTCCGGGAGAGCAATGCCAAGCGGTTTAGGAAGAGAGGGCAGTCCATGACCAATGCGTAATGATCGGCCATTTATGGGTTCTGCAAAACCATTGAGTGCGGCTTGAGAGTCGGATTGACAGCAAATATGCAATCCCCCCGAACCTTCCGCCCGGAGCCGCTTTAAAAAGGACCGCGACCGGCTCGGCCATTGTTCAGAAAATCCGTTACGGATTGAGAATTACTCGTTGGTTGTTGCGGGATTTTCCCGTCATTCGCAGGAAAACGTGAGAAGTCTGGTGGGCATAAGCTATGCATCCGGCTTCCTGTCCTGCGGAGAGGTCCACGTCTGAACGGCTCATAACCGCCCAAAAAGGGCCGAAGGAGCCATGCATGCAAAAGTCCTTGTCCGTTCGTCGCGCTGCGCTGCTGCTTGCCTGCGGTACCGGCGCCCTTTCGCCCTATGCATGGGCGCAAGAGCCGAATGCGGAGGACGCAGCGGCGATCACCGTCACCGGCCGTCGCGTTTCGCAATCGGCCGAGACCATCGGCGAGGACAAGGTGAGCAATGTCGTGGCCGTGACGCGCGAAGGCCTGCTCTCAGCACCTTCGGGCATTTCGGGTTTGAAGATGCTGGAGCAACTGCCAGGCTTCAACGTGCAGACCGATGGCGCGCTCGGCCTCTATGAGTTCGGCAACAGCGTCCAGACGCGCGCCTTCAACCTCGACCAGATCGGCTTCGTCGTGGACGGCATCCCCACCGGGCGCAGCGACGCCTTTGGAGGCAGTCCGGTGTTCCGCTATGTCGATAACGAGAATCTGGGCGTGGTGGAAGCTGCGGTCGGTGCTGGCGATGTCGGCCTGCCCAGCTATTCGACGCTTGGCCCAGTGGTGCAATATAACAGTATTTCACCGCAGGAGGAGTTGGGCCTGTTCGTCTCCCAGAGCTTCGGCGATTTCGACATGAAGCGGACCTTCATCCGCTTCAGCACCGGCCAGGTCGGCCCATTCCGTGCCTATGTCAGCCGCACCAAGCTGGACAGCGATCTGTGGCGCGGGAAGGGCACAGTCGATCGCGAGCATTGGGAAGGCATGTTGCACGCCGATCTGGGCGGCGATAGCTGGGCGCGGTTCAAGTTCGTGTCGAACAAGTTCCATGATTTAGATTCCCCGACGCTGAGCCGAGCCCAATATCTGTCAAGCACACCGGATGCCGGCGGCAAGACCGGGCGCGACCGTGGCTATATTTCGGTGGTGCCCAACACCACGCCTGGCTTCGACCCGGTGGCGGGCGGCCCGGCCTACAGCAACGCCAATTACGCCTATACCAACACGCTCGCCATCAATGTCCGTGACGACAAACTTTATGGCGGCACCCTTCATGCCGGCATGGCCGATGGCGTCTGGGCCGAGGCAACGGCCTATTATGAGGACAAGGGCGGCTATGGCGTGTCGCCGGACACCTATGCCAACAGCCTGACCATCTATCAGCGGCAGAAGGCGGCGGGTGTGGCGCTGACCGCGCCCAGGGGCACCCAATATGGCCGGTCGACTGTGGGCGGCGACCGCTACGGCCTGACCGCCAAGCTGCACTGGGAACTGGGCGCACATGCGCTGGAGGCGGGCATCTGGGTCGAGGTCGATAGCTACAACCGGAGCCAGGCCCGCTACAACACGGCCGACGGTTCGCCCGCCAGCGTGCCCAAGCTGGATGAACTGGTCTATGCCCGCCGCGATTATCAGTCGGAGCGCAACACCACTCAGCTCTTCGTCAAGGATCGGATTGCGCTGCCCGGCGACCGGCTGGTCTTCGATCTCGGAGTCAAGGCGCTGCACATTGACTATCGCCTAAGCGGCTATCGAGACTTTAATGATTATCAT
>DATEFI010000002.1:0-6370 GCA_035280705.1 Rhizorhapis sp.
ATTCGTCGAAAAGCCGGGCCGTAAAGGCTATCCGCAGCGCTTCGGAAAGGCTTTGCACACCAAGCTTCTGCATCAGATTGGCGCGGTGGATTTCGACCGTTCGGGGACTGATCCCGAGATCATAGGCAATGGTCTTGTTGGGCAGCCCATCAACCATGCCCTTCAGCACATCACGTTCCCGCGGTGTCAGAATGTTCAGGCGCGCCCGCGCATCTTCGCAGCGCGCATCGAGCAGATTGTCGGCCTCCAGCCTCTGACAGGCCGAATCCAACGCGCCAAGCAAGACGTCCTTCTCGAACGGCTTTTCAATGAAATCGCTGGCGCCTGCCTTCATGGCGCGCACGGCCATATCGACGTCGCCATGGCCCGTCATGATGATGACGGGCAGCATGACGCCAGCCTCGCGAAGCCGTTGCTGTACCTCCATGCCATCCATGTCGGGCATACGAACATCAAGCAGGATGCAGCCCCGTTCGAGCTTGGAAAGGCTGCTCAGAAATTCCTTGCCCGAGCCGTAGAGATTGGTGGCATAGCCGCTGGTTCTGAGCAGAAAGGAGATGGAACGGCGGATTGCCTCATCATCGTCAACAACATGCACTAGCGGCCTGTCGGTCATAGCTTGCCTCCTGCTGGAAGCAGCTTAACTTATTTCGATGCAATCTCAACGCGCTTTGGACCTAATGCGCCAATAGCAACGGGACCTTGCATTCCGCCATCAGATATTTGGTGACGCCGCCGAACAGCGTTTCGCGGAGGCGGCTGCGTCCATAGGCGCCCATGACAAGATAGGACCCGCCAAGTTCCTCTATCGCCTTCACGATAGTCTCTTCGACCGTACGGCCGGCCCGCGCCCATTCATGAAGCTCCGAGGCTATGCCATGCCGCGAAAGATAGGCGGAGGCGTCCGTTGCCGGAAAACCGCTATCGTCCTCCTCAACAGTAAGGATGTTCACTTCCTGTGCCTGGGACAGCAGCGTCACCGCAGAGCGGAGCGCATGCGCAGCTTCATAGGAACCGTTCCAGGCAATGATCGCCCGGCCGCAGCAATCAAAGGAACTGAGCTTCGGCGGCACGGCCAGCACCGCTCCCCGCGCGTGCACAGCCACATCGGCCGCAATAGGCAGGGGCGAACCGGGATCCTTTGGCGCGGCCATCGTCCGGGTCAGGACCGTGACGTCCGCCAGACGGGAAACGCTCAGCATCGTCTGGACCAGGTCGCCATTATAATGCTGCCAGTCCCAGGAAATGCCTTCCTTCGTGAGGCGCTCCTCGAATGCAGCTCTTTCTTCCGCTTCCTCTGCCCGTAACTCCTGAAGGTTGGCGGGCAGCACGAAGGAACCGCCGAAGGGATCCATCGCGACATATTGCTGGATAGGTGTAACCTGGAGGCAGGTGAGATGCCCCTCCTGAGCCCGGACAAGGTCAAGCGCAGCCTGTAGCCGTGACTCCTGTCCACTGTCGCGATTGATATGCAGCAGGACCGATTTCATAACTTCACTCCCCAGCATTCTGGCCGAAGGCCAGTCTAGGCGAGGGTGCAATAAGGGTAACTAAGCAATTATGCGTATGCAAGTTTTCAGGGTCGGAAAGGCACCTTTACAGCATAGCTTGCTCGTCAGCCCGCCAGCGCAGCCTTCACAGCCTCGATCGCCGCAGCGGCCTTGGCGCCATCGGGGCCACCGCCTTGCGCCATGTCGGGACGGCCGCCACCGCCTTTGCCGCCAAGAGCCTCCACGCCCACGCGAACGAGGTCCACGGCACTATGGCCCGCCGTCAGATCGTCCGTGACGCCAACCGCAATGGACGCCCGACCGTCAAGCACCGCCACAAGAGCGCTGACGCCGCTGCCCAGTTTTTTCTTGTTCTGATCGATAAGGCCGCGAAGTTCCTTGGGGTCCAGGCCTTCAATCACCTGGCCCAGGAAGCTTATACTGCCGACCTTCTCGGGACCTGCCGCCTCGGCACCGGCGCCGCCCCCGCCAAGCGCGAGACTTTTCTTCGCCTCAGCCAGTTCGCGCTCGAGCTTCCGCCGTTCCTCAACCAGAGCAGCGATGCGGGCGGGCACATCGTCGGGAGCAGTCTTGAGCGCAGCGGCGGCAGCCTTGAGCTTCTCCTCACGATCTGTAAGCCACAGGCGCGCAGCCTCTCCGGTCAGCGCCTCGATACGGCGAACGCCGCTGGAAACCGCCGATTCGCTCACGATTTTGATGAGCGCGATGTCACCAAGCGCGGAGACGTGGGTGCCGCCGCACAGTTCGACTGAATAATGCTTTTCAGTGGCGCGGCCCATGGAAAGGACACGGACTTCATCGCCATATTTCTCGCCGAAAAGCGCCATGGCGCCCGCCGCTATGGCGTCGTCGGGGGTCATGAGGCGTGTCGTAACGGCCTCGTTCCCCCGGATCTGCGCGTTCACATCGGCTTCGATATCCGCAATCTGTTCGGGCGTCAGGGCTTCAGGATGCGAGAAATCGAAGCGAAGGCGATCAGGTGCAACAAGGCTGCCCTTCTGGGTCACATGGCTGCCCAGGCGCTCCCGCAGCGCCGCGTGCAGTAGATGGGTCGCACTGTGGTTTGCGCGAATGCGGTTGCGGCGCTCTACGTCGACCCTGAGATGTACCGTGTCGCCCACGGCGATCTTTCCAGCGGTGATCTTCGCCTGATGGGCATGTAGGCGCCCCAGCGGCTTTGCCGTATCCGTTACCTCAGCGGCAAGGCCATCATTGGTGGAAATGCTGCCGGCGTCGCCCATCTGCCCGCCGCTTTCGCCATAGAAGGGCGTCTGATTGGTAACGACGACCACCTCTTCACCTGCAGAAGCAGAATCGACAGCTGCGCCATCCCGGACAAGGGCAACGACCTGCCCCTCCCCCTGGGTTGAAGTATAGCCGGTAAACTCTGTCGCGCCGCTGTTTTCGGCGATGTCGAACCAGATTTCATCCGATGCCTTTTCGCCCGATCCCTTCCACGCGGCACGGGCGGCGGCCTTCTGCTGCGCCATGGCGGCATCAAAACCGGCCCGGTCCACCCCGAGCGACTGAGCACGCAGCGCATCTTCGGTAAGGTCATAGGGAAAGCCATAGGTGTCATAGAGCTTGAAGGCGGTTTCCCCCGGCAAGGTGTCCCCGGCCTTCATCCCTGCGGTGGCTTCGTCCAGCAGACGCAAGCCCTTTTCCAGCGTCTGGCGGAACCGTGTTTCCTCCCGCAGCAGCGTTTCCTGGATCAGGGGCTGAGCGCGAATGAGTTCTGGATAGGCTCCGCCCATTTCGGCGACGAGGCCGCCGACCAGGCGGTGCATCAACGGTTCACTTGCGCCAATAAGATGCGCATGGCGCATGGCGCGGCGCATGATGCGGCGCAGGACATAACCCCTGCCCTCATTGGCAGGAAGCACACCGTCCGCGATAAGGAAGCCCGAGGAGCGCAGATGATCCGCGATGACGCGGTGGCTCGCCTTGTGCTCGCCATCAATCGCGGTCTTGGTGAGTTCAGCGGACTCCTCGATCAAGGCGCGGAAGGTGTCCGTGTCATAATTGTCATGGACGCCTTGCAGCACTGCCGCGACGCGCTCCAGGCCCATGCCCGTGTCGATGCTGGGCCTGGGCAGCGGTATGCGCTCCCCGCCCGGCTGCTGGTCGAACTGCATGAACACCAGGTTCCAGATTTCTACGAAGCGGTCGCCATCCTCTTCTGGGCTGCCCGGAGGCCCCCCATAGATATGCTCGCCATGGTCGTAGAAGATTTCCGAACAAGGACCGCAAGGCCCCGTGTCGCCCATCGACCAGAAATTATCCGACGTCGCAATGCGAATGATCCGCTCATCAGGCAAGCCCGCGATTTTCTTCCAATGGGCGAAGGCTTCGTCATCATCATGATAGACCGTGACCGTCAGCCGGTCCGCGGGGATCGCCCATTCCTTCGTGATGAGCGTCCAGGCATGGTGGATCGCCTGTTCCTTGAAATAATCGCCGAAGCTGAAATTACCCAGCATTTCGAAGAAAGTGTGGTGCCGCGCCGTATAACCCACATTATCGAGGTCATTATGCTTGCCGCCGGCACGCACGCATTTCTGAGAGGAAGCCGCGGTGCTGTAGTCGCGCTTTTCAAGGCCGGTGAAGACATTCTTGAACGGCACCATGCCCGCGTTCACGAACATAAGCGTCGGGTCGTTGTGGGGCACGAGCGGCGCGGATGCCACGGGAGTGTGCCCCTGCGACGCGAAATAGTCGAGGAAGGAGCGGCGGATGTCGTTGGTCGATGTCATGCGGGCGATTTAGGCGAGAGAAACCCGTCGCACAAGCATTACGGTTCAGCGTGTTTGTTGTGCCTGTTTTACGGCCGCGCTACGGCGCAAGTTCCGAAGGACAAGGATCGCTCTGCGCTTCCGCAGAAACTGTGATCATGCATAGGCATAAGGCCCGCCAGCCTTCAGCGCGGCACGGTACGCCGGGCGAGCATGCATGCGGTCAAGCCAGTCGATGAGCTTCGGCCGGGTACGGTCAAGGCCGGCGCGGCTGCGGCTCAACTCGAGCGGAAAGCTCATTACGATATCGGCGGCCGTGAACTGGTCGCCAGCGAAATAGGGCCGCTCGGCCAACTCTGATTCCAGCCAGTCCAGATGTTCGTCCAGCATTCCCTGGACCGCCTTCCTGGCTGGTCTGCCGAGCAGCCCCAGGCGCCCGACCACCAGCAGTGCCATCAGCGGCGGCATCATCGACCCTTCGGCATAATGAAGGAATTGGCGGTATCGAATTATGGTTTCCCGGTGAGGAGGAGGACCCAGCTTTCCGTCCGCCTTCTCCACCAGATATTCCACAATGGCTCCCGTTTCGATGATGACGTGCGGACCATCCTCTATCACCGGCGAACGCCCCAGCGGATGCACTTCGCGCAGGGATGAGGGCGCCCGCATCGTATCGGGATCGCGTTCATAGCGCTGAACCCGGTAAGGCATGTCCAATTCCT
Organism: Rhizorhapis sp.; assembly: GCA_035280705.1. Classification (GTDB taxonomy): domain Bacteria; phylum Pseudomonadota; class Alphaproteobacteria; order Sphingomonadales; family Sphingomonadaceae; genus Rhizorhapis. Next base: position 4,966 of record DATEFI010000002.1, read on the forward strand.
GCAGCAGCCACAGGATGCGCTGGGACCGGCTATTTTCAAGATGATGGACGACGACCGTCATGAACCAGGCTCCTGAAAAGCCGTTGAAAAGCTGGCCTGACATATTGGGACCCCAGCAAAAAGAGCAAGGGCGGATCCCAGATTTCGGAACCTGATCGTCGGAATGGTGGTTGAACTCTTGTCCCAATTCCGGGGCAAAGGAGGATGCCACGATGGCAAACAAGCAAGGCGGCGATCGGTCGCAACGCGATCAGGATACCCGCCGCAAGCAGCAGCAGCAGCAGGAGAACCGGCAAGGTCAAATGGGCCAGGAAAAGCGCCAACAAGACCGTAAGCCCGGTTCTGACCAGCAGCGCTGACAAATAGAACAACTGGGAAGGGGCCGATTTCCGGCCCCTTTTCATTGCAGGCATAGCGGACACAAAGGCTTCTACTCCTCCAAAGTGAAGCCAACCTTCAATGTGACCTGGAACTGCTCGACCCGCCCTTCCTTCACATGGCCGGTCGTCTTCACGATTTCAAACCATCCAAGGTTTCTGAGCGAACGGCTGGCGCGGTCCATTGCCCGGCGGACCGCGTCCTCTATGCTTTCGGATGAGGTCCCAACGATCTCGGTGACTTTGAAGACATGCTCTTGCATCTGAGACTCCCTCGGCCAGTGACGGAGAGGCGGCAAGCATAGCACAGGAAGCCCTGCAGGGCTCGGTCTATCTGGAAAATGGCAATTTGGGCGTACTCAAAGGGAGATTTTTGTACGACTCGGGCGGCTATGCTATAGAGATTCAGTCTTGCCAGGGACCCCTCACCGGGAATGACCGGAGAGAGGGAGCCGGATTCACAAATCCGGAATGTCCAGGACAAGGTAGAGCGCGTCCCCCGACCTGTGAGCCAGCTATTCTGGTGAAAAGTTCGAGGGACGCGTTTTGATTCCCGGCTGATTTTTCAGGCGTTGCGGCTCACGCGCTGGTCCAGGAAAATCCTGGCGCCAGTCGGTTCGGTGATGACCACATCTTGCCTGCCCCGGCGAAGCAATCCCCTTGCCACCGTGATAGCCTCCTGATGCGATGCGGCGCAGACCGTGGTTGTTCCGCAGTCCTTGAATCTTATCCTGTACATAGCTCTTCCCAGCACTCTTCCCAAGGCCGGGAGTTTTCAGCAGCTTCGAGCAGCCGTCATTGATCGAGATCAAATTGGCGCAAGGATGACATGGCCGCAGCACGCCAAGCTATGCTGCTGCAACGGCTTTTATCCATGTTTTTGGAAGAAATGGCGCGCCCGGAACGATTCGAACGTCCGACCCTCAGATTCGTAGTCTGATGCTCTATCCAGCTGAGCTACGGGCGCTTGGGAGTGCCGCAGATAGGCGGGGGCGCCGGTTCTGGCAACCCCCTTTTTGCGGTTCTTC
>DATEFI010000003.1:0-6485 GCA_035280705.1 Rhizorhapis sp.
GCCCCGTGTCGGCCCGCGCACCCAATGCAAGCCCCAGCGAATCCAGAAGGATGGATTTGCCCGCGCCCGTCTCTCCGGTCAGAACGCCCAGACCAGGGCCGAATTCAAGATCCAGCGCCTCGATGAGAACGACATTGCGGATGGAAAGGGCGGTCAGCATGGAAGCGCTCTTATCCCTCAATTGTCATTCCCGCGAAAGCGGGAACCCAACCCGGCTCGGCCACCAAGGTAGAGCCAAGAGAAAAAATGGGTTCCCGCTTTCGCGGGAATGAGGATCGGGAAACACCGTGAAAAGGCGTCGCCACCAGACAGCCGGCATCAGGCTCCGCGCGCATGTTCCTGGATAAGATCATAGGCGCGCCTGTACCATTTGCTGCCCGGATAATTGGCGCCGAGTACCGCCGCCGCCTTCTTGGCTTCTGCGGGAATGCCGAGGGCCAGGTAGCTTTCGGTAAGCCGCATCAGCGCTTCGGGCGTATGCGTGGTCGTCTGATATTTGTCGATCACCGTACGGAATCGGATCGTCGCCGCCAGCCATTGGGCGCGGCGTTCATAGAAGCGGCCGATCTCCATTTCCTTGCCCGCGAGGTGATCGTTCACCAGATCGACCTTCAACCGCGCATCGGCAGCATAGCGGGTGGTGGGATAGCGGCGGATGAGTTCGCCAAGGGCGCCCAGCGCCTGTTCTGTAATCTTCTGGTCGCGGGTGACGTCGGCGATCTGCTCATAATAGCAAAGGCCGATCAGATAATAGGCATAGGGCGCGTCCTTGTTGCCCGGGTGGATGGACAGGAAGCGCTGGGCCGACTGGATCGACTGGCTATAGTCCCGGCCCATATAGTAGCTGAACGCGCTCATCAGCTGTGCCCGTCGCGCCCAGGGCGAATAGGGATGCTGCCGCTCCACTTCATCGAACAGGGCGGCGGCCATTTTGAATTGGCCCCTGTCGAGCCGGTATTTGGCCGCATTGTAAAGAGTGCTGACGTCGCGCGCGACATAATTGGTGTCGGCCTTGTTCTTGCTGGTGGCGCATCCTGCGAGAAGGGCGAGGGCCAGACCGGCGACGAGCGGCTTAACGAGAGTCTTGTGCATGGGGAGGGGTCATAGCCCACCGTTTCGCCCCCGCCAAGCATTGTGTGAGCACTGCCGGACAGGGTGCTTCCGAAATGTTGGGGAGCCCGGACCTTCCGGGAATACAAGTGCGGGACAGGTCCTCCTCTTTGGGTGAACCGCCCCGCACCCGTGCGACCCGAAAGCTCTGCCGGCATGAATCCGCCGGGTGTGGGATAGTCCCCTGCTATGCAGTGAAACGCCCTCTTCCGGTCATCATCAGCACCATTCAGATGGCGCCTCCGACGATTGAGAGCCTGTCTAGCGTGAACTATGTTTCATGTACATGTAACGTAATTGGGTGATGGTCCTAATCCAGCGCGATCATGCCCTTGCTGATCCCGGCAAGCGCCGCCGACACACGATCGCAGACATTCAGCTTGTGATAGATCCGGCGCAAATGCGTATCCACGGTATTGGCGCTTACGCCCAGAATTTCGGCAATAACGCTGTTGCTCTTGCCGCGCGCGACCCATCTTAGCACTTCCATTTCCCTTTTGGAGAGCGCGACAGGCGAGGATTCCTCCGGGGGTACTAATTCGCAATAACGTTGATGCAGATATTGGCAGACGATCCGATATTCCACGACCTGGGAGGGAGACAGGTCCACCTCGCCGTCAGGGAGTCCGACGACGACATAGCCATTCCTGTTTCCATATCCGAACACCGGAACGATAAGTCCGTCCAGAGGACCGCCATTGTCTTCGATTTCCGCCTTGTACGCTTTCTCCTCGGGGGAAAGCTTGCGTATTTTCTCTATGTCCCACCAGCGGAAGGGGGCGGGCAGGAAAGCGGCCAAGGACCGGACGGGGTCCGTCTCCCACAGACCCCCTTCATATCGCTCCAGCCAGTTTTCAGGAAAATTGGGCAGCAGGCCCCATGTCTGGCTGGGAGCAACGCTTCCAGCGGCAAATTGCGTATAGGCAGCGAAAAAAATGCGGTCCGCCTCAATGTGCCGAACGAAGGCATCCCAAAGCCCGGCCGCGCTCGTGGCGATTGTGGCATCCCTCAGGAACTGCTCCATCCAGCAATCCGTCCTCTCCTCGCATGCAGACATATTGAAGCAGTATAGCATAGGCCGGTGTATTTTAATCAACCTGGCCACGCCGTAACGTCCAATTTGTATCGGGACGGCACAAAAAAGGGGCTCCCGAGAGCCCCTTTTCCGTGCTGCAAGCGCCTCCCGCTCAATCCTCCTGGGTGATGAAGCTGGGCAGTCCGGCGTCGCCGCCATCATCGCCCTTGCCGCCTCTATCACCCCGGTCACGGCGAGGGCCGCGGCCACGATCGCCACGTCCGCCATCCCGGCCGCCGCGATCACCGCGAGGACCGCGATCGCTCCGCTCCCCGCGCTCGCGCGGTTCGCGAGCCGGACGGGTGTCCTCCAGCTCCTCGCCGGTTTCCTGGTCGACAACGCGCATCGACAGCCGGACCTTGCCGCGATTGTCGATCTCGAGCACCTTGACCTTGACCTCCTGCCCTTCGGACAGGACGTCGGCCACCTTCTCGACGCGCTCGTTCCTGATTTCGGAGACGTGGACGAGGCCGTCCTTGCCGCCCATGAAATTCACGAAGGCGCCGAAGTCAACGAGGTTCACGACCTTGCCATTATAGATCTTGCCGACTTCCGGCTCCTCGACAATGCCAAGGATCCAGGCCTTGGCGGCTTCGATCTGCTTCAGGTCGGACGAGCTGATCTTGATGACGCCGTCATCGTCGATATCAACCTTGGCGCCAGTCTCCGCGACGATCTCCCGGATGACCTTGCCGCCAGTGCCGATGACGTCGCGGATCTTCGACTTGTCGATCTGCATCGTCTCGATACGGGGAGCATGGGCCGACAATTCGGTGCGGACCTCGCCCAGAGCCTTGGCCATTTCGCCCAGGATGTGCGCACGGCCATCCTTCGCCTGCGCCAGCGCCTGACGCATGATGGCTTCAGTGATGCCGGCCACCTTGATGTCCATTTGAAGGCTGGTGATGCCTTCGCTGGTGCCGGCCACCTTGAAGTCCATGTCGCCAAGGTGATCCTCGTCGCCCAGGATGTCCGAAAGCACGGTGAACTCATCGCCTTCCAGGATAAGGCCCATGGCGATGCCCGACACCGGACGCTTCAGCGGAACGCCCGCGTCCATCATGGACAGGCAGCCGCCGCAGACCGTCGCCATCGACGACGAGCCATTGGACTCGGTGATGTCGGACAGGACACGGATGGTGTAGGGGAACTCGTCATGCGTGGGCAGCATCGGGTGCAGCGCGCGCCATGCAAGCTTGCCATGCCCCACCTCGCGGCGGCCCGGAGCGCCGAAACGTCCAACTTCGCCAACCGAATAGGGCGGGAAGTTGTAATGCAGCATGAAGCGCTCATAGGAGAGCCCAGTGAGACCATCGATCATCTGCTCGGCGTCCTTGGTGCCGAGCGTGGTGGTGCAGATCGCCTGCGTCTCGCCACGGGTGAAAAGCGCCGAACCATGCGTGCGCGGCAGGAAGCCGACCATGGATTCGATCGGACGGATCTGCGTCGTCGACCGGCCGTCGATGCGCTGGCCATCCTTCAGGATGGCGTGGCGCACGATTTCGGACTCAAGCTTCTTCATGAGCTTGATCGCGACCATCTGCGTCTGCGGATCCTGATCCGCGAAAGCGGCCTTGGCCTTTTCGCGAGCCGCGTTCAGCGCCTCCGAACGGGCCGATTTGCTGGTAAGCTTATAGGCTGCCGCAATGTCCGCACCGATCAGATCCTTGAGCTTCGCCTTCATCTCGGCGGCATCGTCCTGAACCGACAGCTCCCAGGGTTCCTTGGCAGCCTTTTCAGCGAGCTTGATGATCGCGTCGATGACCTTGCGGGATTCGGCGTGAGCAAACATGACGGCGCCCAGCATGATCTCTTCCGAAAGCTCCTTGGCTTCGGATTCGACCATCATCACGGCATTTTGCGTAGCGGCGACAACCAGGTCGAGTTCGCCAGTGGCGACCTCGTCCAGCGACGGGTTGAGCTGATATTCGCCATCCTTGTAACCGACGCGGGCGGCGCCGATCGGCCCCATGAAGGGAACGCCCGAAAGGGTGAGCGCAGCCGAGGCTGCAACCATGGCGACGATATCGGGCTCGGTTTCACCATCGAAGGAAAGAACCTGCGCGATCACATTGATTTCGTTATAGAAACCTTCAGGGAACAGCGGACGAACCGGACGGTCGATCAGGCGGGAAACCAGCGTTTCCTTTTCCGTCGCGCCGCGTTCGCGCTTGAAGAAGCCGCCCGGAATGCGTCCGGCGGCCGAGAATTTTTCCTGATAGTGAACGGTAAGGGGGAAGAAGTCCTGCCCTTCCTTCACCGACTTGGCGGCGGTGACTGCGCACAGCACCACGGTTTCGCCATAGGTGGCCAGCACAGCGCCGTCCGCCTGGCGGGCAATACGCCCCGTTTCGAGTGTAAGGGTTTTTCCGCCCCACTCGATTTCTACTTTCTTTACATCAAACATGGATTTTCCTTCCTACCGCCTGCCCTATGCAGACGGTGGCCTATGATTGGACCTTCTGGTCCTTATACGGGGAGAAGCTCCCCTTTTCCGTTCGGGTGGAGCCTGTCGAGGCCCTGCCCTTCCCTAAACAAAGGATGCCCTTCGACAAGCTCGGGGCGAACGGTCATTGGGGACATCCCCAATCGCGCCGACGTGCCGGATTGCCCGACAGCGCGTCCTTCCAAAAAGAAACGGCCCCGTGCAGGGGCCGTCCCGTTACTTGCGAAGACCCAGCTTCGCAATCAGTCCTGCGTAGCGGCTCTCGTCCTTCTTGCGAAGATAATCGAGAAGGCTGCGGCGCTTGTTCACCAGCATCAGCAGGCCACGGCGGCTATGATTGTCCTTGTGGTGATCCTTGAAATGCTCGGTCAGGTTGGTGATCCGTTCGGTGAGGATCGCGACCTGCACTTCGGGCGAACCCGTGTCGCCATTGGCGCGGGCATGTTCGTTGATCAATTCCTGCTTGCGCTCTGCGGTAATCGACATCGTCTTCCTTTCAAAAATTAGAGGTTGAACCCGCGAACGACCCGGACGTTTCCGTCCGAAACCTCCACCAGCGCGACCGGATTACCGCCCAGCCTTGCACAATGAAGTCCGTCATTAGCGGATATCCCGCCCAAGACCTGACCCTGACGGATCAGCCTTGCCTGGTCGGGGGAGAGATCAAGAGCCGGGATGTCGTCCAGCCCTGCCTCAAGCGGCAAGATTATGTCTTCAAGGGAGCGGGCTTTAGAGCATTCCCGCATTTTGTCCAGTGAAATCGCCTGATTGAGCGCAAAGGGCCCGGCCTTGCTACGGCGAAGCATCGTCACATGGCCAACGGTGCCAAGCGCAAGCGCAATGTCGCGGGCAAGGGAGCGGATATAGGTCCCCTTTGAGACATGCGCAGCAAGGGTGACCTCCCCAACGCCGTCGTCCCTGCGAAGGCAGGGACGACCACTAAGGGTAAGGCTGTGAACGACCACCGCCCGCACCTTCATCTCGACCGCTTCTCCCGCCCGCGCAAGATCATAGGCCCGCTGCCCATCCACCTTGATGGCCGAAAAGGCAGGCGGAACTTGCTCGATGGGACCGGTAAAGCGCTGCAGCACCGCTTCGACCTCTCCGATCGAAGGCCGGTGCGCCGACGACGCAATCACCGTACCTTCCGCGTCCAGCGTATCGGTCTGCTCGCCAAATCGAATGGTAAATTCATAGATTTTGGAGGCATCGAGCATGCGCCCGCACAATTTGGTCGCCTCGCCCAGCGCAATCGGCAGGACGCCCGTAGCCAGCGGATCAAGCGTGCCGCCATGGCCGACCTTGACCTTGCCAAAACCGCCTTCCCGCAGCGCGCGTTTCACCGCTGCGACAGCCTGTGTCGACCCAAGCGCCAGCGGCTTGTCCAATATGATCCACCCGTTCACGGGCGGGGTCAGTAGCCCGAACGGCCCAGTTTGTCAGCGTTTTGTTTTGCCCGCTTCGCCTTGGCCGGAGGCGCCCCGCTCTTCACCATCGACTGAATGGGGCAAGGCCGACCGCGAACGATGAGCGTTCCGAAATGATCAAGCGTATCCAGACCCTGCGTTTTGAAGCCTATGGTCTCGGCATAGGGCAAATCGGTGCAGGAGGACATCAGCTTGGCATGATACCACTGCCCATGCACATCCTGGATGTAGAGATCGCGGGTGCCTATGGCACGCCAATCACGGATCGAACCTGAGTTTACGAAGGGTATCGATGCTTCCTTGGCTGGCGGCTGCGGCGGCGGAGCGCCCCGGCTTTCACCTGCGAATATGGCTGCGGCAACAACGATGCCGGCGGCTATCGCTTCCTTGTAGGACATCTTCCGGCTCCTGTCCTTTGCAGAGCCCC
>DATEFI010000004.1:0-2973 GCA_035280705.1 Rhizorhapis sp.
AGATGCACGCCGAAAAAACAAAGGCCGTGGGTGAACTCACCGGCGGCATCGAATATCTCTTCAAGAAGAACAAGGTCGATTGGCTGAAGGGCTATGCCGCGTTCAAGAACGCGAATACCGTCGAAGTCGCCGGCAAGAGCTACCGCGCCAAGAACATTGTCATTGCCACCGGTTCCTCCGTCACGCCCCTGCCAGGTGTTGAGATTGACGGCAAGGTCATCGTCGACAGCACCGGGGCGCTGGCCCTTCCCAAAGTCCCCAAGCATCTCGTCGTCATTGGCGGCGGCGTGATCGGCCTGGAACTGGGGTCCGTCTGGCGGCGCCTTGGCGCCAATGTCACCGTCGTCGAGTTCCTCGACCAATTGCTGCCCGGAATGGATGGCGAAGTCCGCAAGGAGGCTGGAAAGCTCTTCAAGAAGCAAGGCTTTGAGATCAGGCTTTCCACCAAGGTGACCGGCGCGAACCTCAAGAACGGCAAGGCGGCGCTCACCGTAGAGCCCGCTTCAGGCGGCGCGTCCGAGGCGATCGAAGCCGATGCCGTGCTGGTGGCGATCGGCCGCCGTCCCAACACTGACGGACTGGCACTGGAAAAGGCGGGGCTCGTCACCAATAATCGCGGGCAGATCGAGACCGATCATCACTTCGCGACCAAGGTGCCCGGCATCTGGGCCATTGGCGACGTGATCCCCGGCCCCATGCTGGCTCACAAGGCCGAAGATGAAGGCATCGCGGTTGCGGAGAACATTGCTGGCCTAACCGGCATTGTGAACCATGAAGTGATACCGGCCGTCGTCTATACCTATCCGGAAATCGCCAGCGTCGGTCTTACCGAAGAACAGGCCAAGGAGCGCGGAGCGATCAAGGTCGGCAAGTTCCCGATGATGGCCAACAGCCGGGCGAAGACCAACCGGGACACTGACGGCTTTGTGAAGGTCGTCGCGGACGCCGACACGGACAAGGTGCTTGGGGTTCACATCATCGCCTCAGTCGCCGGCACGATGATCGCCCAGGCGGCACAGGCGATGGAGTTTGGTGCTTCGTCAGAGGACATTGCCTACACCTGCCATGCGCACCCGACGCATAATGAAGCGATCAAGGAAGCGGCCATGGCGGTGCTGGGTAAGCCGATCCATATTTAGGGGCTGCTTTGTCCGGTCCAAATTGCACTTTTTGCCCCCTCTCCAGAGGGAGAGGGATACGCAGACCTGGGTTGGCGAAGCCGGTCCTAAAGTGATTTCGAGCCAGATGGAATCATCATGCGGCTCGGAAATCACGGAAAATAAAAGAATCTCAGACTCGTTCCGGTTCGATCAGTACCGGAACGAGTCTAGTCGCAGTTGGGTGAGGGGTTCCACGCTACTGATGGGGCACAGCCCCTCACCAACTCCGGCCAGGCTACACGCAGCCAAGCCTCCATATCCTCTCCCGATGCGAGAGGGAAAACGAGCCGCCCCTCATTTTTAACAGTCATTCCATTTTTCAGGCTACATTCTGGAAAATGAAATTAACTATTTTCATTTACCGGCATAATATAGCTACCCTGTCGAACTGCTTGACAATTTACTGAATATTCACTTCACTCTTTCCCGGAATTTCGCCGTTGGCACGCCGCTTGCTGGGGACGAGACATGTGGATCAAGATCAAGCGCCTCTTTACCATTAAGACCAAGTTCGAGGCTTTTCTGGTCATCTATGCCCTCGCCCTTGGCTCGGCCGAGCGGGGCATAATCTATATGGAGCAATATCCCGGTCTTGGGGGCAAGCTTCTCGCGCTCGCCTGCACTGGTGCGGTCTTCATGGCGGGAGGCAAGATCATCGACGCTGTGGACATGCGGCCCTATTGGGATGACCTAAGTTAAGCCATCGCAACCGGTACAATCCAGCGCTATCTCCTTTCACCATTACTCCATTTCAATAATCCCGCAGCCTCGGTGACCAATTGCGTCAGCCAGTCGTTGAACAGGCTTACCCGCGCGAGATTGCGGACGTCCTGATGGATGGCGATCCAGAAGGATCGCTGCAGGGTGAATTCTGGAAGGACGCGCTTGAGATCGGGGTCCTGACCGCCGATGAAGTCCGGGAGGATCGCAAGCCCGGCCCCCGCATGACACAGGCGCTGCTGCGCGTTGATGCTGGAACTGCGAAGATTGGCCTCCAGTCCGGATGAAAGCTCGGCGAGATAATCCAGTTCGGGCGCGTAGATCTGGTCGGGAATATAGCCGATGATACGGTGGGACGCGACGGCGCTTCTGGACGGCACCCCTCCCGATTTTTCCAGATAGCCAAGCGAGGCATAGAGACCCAGCGTGTAATCGGTCAGCTTGCGCGTCAGAAGTGGCCCCCGCCGCGGCCTGGCCAGCAGGATTGCGATGTCCGTTTCCCTTTTGGAGGGGCTGAGAAAACCGCTACTGGCCGTAAGATCAATGGTGATCGCCGGATGCTTGTCGGCAAAATCCGGCAAATGGCGGGAAACCACCCATGTCCCGAAGCCTTCCGACGCGCTGACGCGAAGGACGCCGGACGTGCCCTCCCCGCCGCTTTCCTCCCCGATTCTATGGGCGCAGCGCTCCATTTCCTCGGCGCGGATCAGCAGTGCGCGTCCTGCCGCCGTCAGCCTCTGCCCCTCCCGATCCTGCTCGAACAGAACCTCGCCAAGATCGGCCTGAAGGCGCCTGATCCGGCGTGAAACCGTAGTCGGATCCGCTTTCAGTTGAGGCGCAGCCCGGCCGATCTGCCCGGAGCGGGCTACTGAAAGGAAAAAACGCAGATCATCCCAATGCATATACCTGCATTTTTGCAGCCAAATGCTGCAAAGTCAAACCCTCCCCGCCTAAACAAAAAGCGAGTATTGCAGCCGCAAAACACGGACAGAGGATGACATATCATGCGCATCGTTGAACATTTCATTGCCGGCGGCCCTTCCAGCGGCGGCACTCGCAAGAGCGATATTTTCGATCCCAATAACGGCTCTGT
>DATEFI010000005.1:0-5918 GCA_035280705.1 Rhizorhapis sp.
AAGGCCAACGCAATCGCCTCTCCAAAGCCGGAACTGCAGCCAGTGATCAATCTTACGGGCGTCTGCACTCGTCTTTCCCTTTTTCCGTCTCTGCAAACATCGATGAGATGCTTGACAATGTCAAGGTTCTTTGTATGGTCGTAATTCACAGCGCACGCCAAACTCGGCGGCCAGCGCTGAGCGCTACAATTAGAAGAGGAGATCCTGGTGCAGTTCGGTATTTTCGATCATTGCGAGCGCTCCGGCCGTTCACCCGCGACAACTTATCAGGAGCGCTTCGCTCTTGCGCAGCGGGCGGAAGCGGCGGGGTTTTACGCCTATCACCTCGCCGAACATCACGGCACGTCCCTGTCTCTGGTTCCCTCGCCCAATCTTTTTCTGGCGGCCCTTGCCCAGAAAACCAAGACCCTGCGGCTCGGTGCGCTCGTCTATCTGCTGCCATTATATGATCCCTACCGTCTGGCGCAGGAAATATGCATGCTCGACTATTTATCCAACGGCCGGGTGGAGCTGGGTATCGGCCGTGGGGCCAATCCCATTGAACTGGGCTTTTTCGGCTTTGATCCGGCAACTGCTAAGCAGCGTTTCGACGATCTGTATCCCCTGCTGATGCAAGGCCTTGTCAACGGCCGCATGAGGCGCGACGGACCAAAAGGCACGATCGAGGCGCCGCTTGACAGCCGCCCGCTGCAGCGACCTTATCCTCCGATCTGGTATCCTAGCGCCGGAGGTGGCGCCCAGCTCATCTGGGCCGCGCAGCAGGGTTTTCACACGATCCTCAACGGGCCGCTGGCAAACTGCGCCGAAGCATCGAAGCTGTTCAGGGACAATTTCCAATTCGGTCCTCACGGTGCCGCGCCCAAGATCGGCCTGACTCGCTACGTTTATGTCGCAGACACGGACGAGGAGGCGCTTCGGCGCGGCGAGGCCGCTCTGCGCTATCACCGCGCCAATCTTTTGAAGCTGGCAAACGAAGCAGGCTATACCATTGCCTCACCGGTCATTCCGCCCGACAATATCGCTCAAGCGGTGCGTGAGGGCTGGGCAGCTGCCGGCAGTCCGGCAACTGTGCGCGAGCAAATCGCTGCAATCTCCGAGCAGGTCGACATCAATTACTTTGTTTTCGCGCCGCTGATGGCCGACCTTCCGTTGGAGTGGGGACTTCGGACGCTCGACATATTCCGGGATGAGATCATTCCGGCCTTTTCCGAGGAGGGAATTGCGGTGTTGCCATCAAGCAGGGACATTGCAGCCATGTGAATGACAATTGCCGCACACGGCGTGGTAGTTGTCGTTCTGTGGTGTGGGGCCGTTCAGCGTCGTGCCATGCCCATCGCCATGGTTGTGAATGCTGCGTTGATCGCGTCTGCCAGTGCTGGATCAACGCCGCTTTCGCCCAATGCCCTGCCCATGGCGCTGATCCATTGTTCTGCCGTTTGGCGGTTCACCGGCACATCGGAATGAGCAGACATCACGCAGGCCCCCGGCCGCTTGTCAAACCAATCCCTGGGACCACCCAGCCATGCTGTGAGAAAGCCAGTAAGCGAATCCCGCATGGGCTGAAGATCCTTGGCATGGAGCTGCCTTAGTTCTGCATAGCAAGGCTCTGTATCCATCAGGTCGTAGAACCGGCCGACAAATCGGCGGACCGCTTCCTGACCGCCGATCAGTTCATAGGGAGGCTGCGTCTTCTGGCTGTTTGTTCCATTCACAATCGCACTACTTTCATTATCCATGTCTCGCCGAAGTTCAGACGATTCAGGCTACACGGGCGGCAAGCCGGGCAGCCGTTTGCGGCTGTCTCCGGTATGGCATGCGACCCGGCAGTTCTTGCCTTCATTTTTCCCTTTGCCGTCTTGCCTGGCAGGAAGAGGGACGAGGCCCCCATTGCAAAGGCCGACCAAAATGGGCGCTTGCGCAGCAGCGGGCGCGGGCAGGGCAAGCGCCATGGCGCCTGCCAGCAACAGGGCGGCTCCACCGGCACGCTCATATCGCATTGCTGAACTTCTTTGCGCCTGGCTGACGGTAGCTGTCGAAAAGCGCCGCGATACTTCTGGCATAGGGTAGGGCGTTAGGGGCCAGCCGCAATTTCGCATCGTATAAGGTCACCAATCCACATTGCTCGAAGCGCGCCAGTTCTAGGCTGACGGTGCTGCTCAACATATCCGTAGTGATACGTGCCTCGCCCCGGCAGAGAATATCCTCGATCACCTGTCCGCGCCTGCGGTCGGTGTCGCTCCGCAGGACGCCGCGTTCGGCCGGGAGTCGCGCCGTGGAGAGCCGCATCCGGTAGCGCCCGCTATTCTTCTCATTCTGGATGATCGAACCCGAAAAGCTGCTGATTGCGGTTGCGCCAAGGCCAATCAGAACCTCCGACTGGTCTGCGGTGAAGCCCTGGAAATTGCGGCGGAGGACATTCTGCCGTTTAGCCCGCGCCAGCGCGTCTTGTGAAAGGGCGAAATGATCGAAGCCGATCGTTTCATAACCGGCTGCCGTCAGGCGGTCATGCCCATGGCTTGCCATGGCGAAGCGTTCCGCCTGTCCGGGAAGCCGGGTGGCGTCGATACGGCGCTGGCGCGGCAGCAGCTCTGGCACATGGGCGTAGCCGAAAAGGGCGATCCGGTCGGGCGCGAGCGCGATGCTGCGCTCCAGCGTGTCGTCGAGGTCGCCAATATCCTGCCCGGGCAGTCCGTACATCAGGTCGAAGTTGATTGACGCGACGCCCTTCGAACGAAGACTGGCGACGGCGCCCTCAATCATGGCGGCGGGCTGCACCCGGCCGATGGCCGCTTGCACATGCGGCGCGAAGGTCTGCACACCCATGCTGACACGGTGCACCCCGGCTTCGCCAAGGGCCGAAATCCATTGTTCGTTCAGAATGCGGGGATCAAGCTCCACCGCGATTTCGGGATCATCATGGCGGAAGCAAAGCAGGATCTGCTGAAGCAGCCGCACAAATTCGACGGGAGCGAGGGCGTTGGGGCTGCCGCCACCAAAGGCAATGTGACGGACGATACCCTGTCCGCTGAGCCTGCCCGCAACCAGCGCGATCTCCCGTTCCATCGCTTCCAAATAGGCCGATAGCCGGTTCTGCCGGTTGGCAGCACCTGTGTTGCAGCCGCAATACCAGCAGATTTCGCGGCAATAGGGAATATGGACATAGATGGAAAGCGAGGCATCCGCACCAACGCGCGCGAGTTCCTGCTCCATCTCGGCTGCGCCTACCGAGCCGTTGAATTCGGCGGCGGTGGGATAGCTGGTGTAGCGGGGAACCGGCCTTGCAAGAAGTTCGGGATAATAGGTCCACATTCTCCAATAGTCTTCCTTGGGACCATTGTTTTCATTGACCTGCGTCAAGCAAATTGTTGCGCAGCATCAATGAAGGAACTGCCATGCTGCTCCATCTCCAACAGGCAGATATTCAGGGTTGGAGACAATGATGAACCACATCCGCAGGCGTACAGCGCGTGCGCGTGCATCTTGATCCCATCGTCGCGGGCCGTCGGGATGGGCAGGCGTTTCTAGTCTGCCGATTTCCGGAGCCCCAACTTGAGCGGGCCGGCCCATGCATACAGCCCGCCATATTGTCACGCCGTGCTGCAGCAGCGGCCGATTACGCAATTTCCCTTAAAGACAGGCGCCTCCCGCTTTTGACATGGGTCAATGCGCAAGCTGCTGCTGCACTGCAACAGCCGGATGAACCGGGCATCGTGCCGAAGCGGGGAAGTATATGGAAAATCTGGTTATAAAATCAGGGGGTTGGTTGGCCGCCGCTCTGCTTGCGGCGATGGCAGCCATCCTTGCCGTCGACAGCGGTTTTGCAGTGCATATGAGCATCATGGCGGTTGCGGCGCTCAGCGCCATGTGGGTGACGATGAGCCGCGCCGACTATGGCGCCATCGCGCGCGGCATCCTGCGGATGCCCGCCGATCAGGGGAAATATGACGACGATCCCATCCGCTGGGGTGTGATCGCCACGGTCTTCTGGGGCATAGCGGGCTTTGCGGCCGGGCTGTTCATCGCGCTTCAGCTTGCTTTTCCGGCGCTCAACCTCGGGCTTGAATTTACCAGCTTTGGACGTCTGCGGCCGCTGCATACTTCGGCCGTGATCTTTGCGTTCGGCGGCAATGCGCTAATCGCCACCAGCTTCTATGTCGTGCAGCGCACCTGCCGGGCCCGCCTGGCTTTCCCCGGCCTCGCCCGCTTCGTCTTCTGGGGTTACCAGCTTTTCATCGTCCTGGCGGCGACCGGCTATCTGCTTGGCATCACCGAAGCCAGGGAATATGCCGAGCCCGAATGGTATGTGGACTTGTGGCTCACAATCGTGTGGGTCGCCTATCTTGCGGTTTTCACCGGCACCATCGTCCGGCGGAGCGAGCCGCATATCTATGTCGCTAACTGGTTTTACCTGGCGTTCATCCTCACGATTGCGATGCTGCACATCGTCAACAATCTCTCCATGCCGGTCAGTCTGCTCGGCAGCAAGAGCTACAGCGCCTTTGCGGGCGTGCAGGATGCGCTGACGCAGTGGTGGTATGGCCATAACGCCGTCGGCTTCTTCCTGACCGCCGGTTTCCTGGCCATGATGTATTATTTCGTGCCCAAGCAGGCGGAGCGGCCGGTCTACAGCTATCGTCTCTCCATCATCCATTTCTGGTCGCTCATCTTCATGTACATCTGGGCGGGCCCGCATCACCTGCACTACACGGCGCTGCCCGACTGGGCCCAAACGCTTGGCATGGTTTTTTCGGTCATGCTGTGGATGCCGAGCTGGGGCGGCATGATCAATGGGCTGATGACGCTCAATGGCGCCTGGGACAAGATCCGCACCGATCCCATCATCCGCATGATGGTGATGGCGCTCGCCTTCTATGGCATGTCGACTTTCGAAGGGCCGATGCTGTCGATCAAGGTGGTGAACAGCCTGTCGCATTATACGGACTGGACCATCGGCCACGTCCATTCGGGCGCGCTGGGATGGAACGGCATGATCACCTTTGCCGCGCTTTATTATCTGGTCCCGCGCCTGTGGGGGCAGGAGCGGCTCTACAGCCTGCGGATGGTGAACTGGCACTTCTGGTCCGCGACCATCGGTATCGTGCTCTACGCCGCATCCATGTGGGTGGCTGGCATCATGCAGGGGCTGATGTGGCGGGAATATGGGGAGGACGGCTATCTCGTCTACGCCTTCTCGGAAGTCGTCGCCGCGATGTTCCCCATGTACCTGATCCGGGCGGCGGGTGGCGTACTTTACCTCGCTGGCGGCGTCATCATGGTGATCAACATCTGGATGACCATCGCGGGCAAGCAGCGCGCCGAAAAGCCGATGACGCAAACGCCCCATGATACCGCAAGCGACCGGCCGCTTGTCGCCGTTCCCGCCGAATAAGGAGCAAAGAAACATGACAACCAAATTGCTCGATCACGGCAGGCTGGAACGTAATGTCACCCTGCTGGGCATCCTCGCCTTCATGGTCGTGGCCATTGGCGGCATCGTGGAGATCGCGCCGCTCTTCTGGATCGACAACACCATAGAGAAGGTCGAGGGCGTTCGCCCCTATACCCCGCTGGAACTGGCGGGCCGCAACATCTACGTGCGCGAGGGCTGCTACAATTGCCACAGCCAGATGATCCGTCCTTTCCGGGACGAAGTGGAACGCTATGGCCATTACAGCCTTGCCGCCGAAAGCATGTACGATCATCCGTTCCAATGGGGTTCGAAGCGCACCGGACCCGATCTGGCGCGCGTGGGCGGCCGCTATTCGGATGAATGGCACATCCAGCATCTGAAGGACCCGCGTGCGGTCGTCCCGGAATCGATCATGCCCGGCTATGCCTTCCTGGCCGAACGGGAGCTTAATGCCGGCGATATGGCGAAGGACCTGACGGCGCTCCGCCGGGTCGGCGTGCCTTACACG
>DATEFI010000006.1:0-4826 GCA_035280705.1 Rhizorhapis sp.
TGCTAATAGTCAAGGATCAAGTTCCGGCCAAGGCCGAGACGCTGTTGGAGAAGATTATGCGGTTTACCCCTGCTTCCATTGCTTTAGCTTTGGCTCTGGCAACGGTTTCAAGTGCGGGAATAGGGCAGAAGCCGGACGCGCAGATCGACCCGATGTCAGTCGCCTGGCTGGAAAAAGGGGAAGTCTCGCAGAAGGCAGGCGATCTTCAGGGCGCCAATGACGCTTATGAAACCTCCTTGGCGATTGATCCCAGAAATCGGAAGGCATTCTCGGCGCTGGGCGAAGTAGCCCGGCTTCAGGGGCTGACGGGCAAGTCGATCCGCTTCTATCGCGAGGCGCTGCTGCTTGATCCTACCGATCTTGATGCGCTGGCGGGGCAAGGCGAGGCGATGGTCGACAAGGGGGCCATTGCAAAGGCCAAGGAAAATCTCGCCAAGATGAAGAATATCTGCCGCACCAACTGCCGCGAGATTGCCATGCTTTCGGCGGCGATCGAAAAGGGCGGGGCCGCGCCGCAACTGACTTCCAAGGATGTCGCACCGCCGCAATCTGCCGTGCCGGTGCCGGTGGCCGAGAAGCCTTGATTTACAGTCTATTGCGAAAAAATTGAGCAAATCGGACAGCACGAAAGTCAAAAATCCGCGCTGAATCGGAGCGCCAGTCCCAGATCATCGGGATAACTCGCAATGTTGCCGCTCTCTCTGCGATAATAGAGATTCGCCGTCAGGTCCCCGAAGGAAAGGAGGCGGCTATAGGCTGCCTCTGCATTGATCTCCCGCCCCGACGGCGCGAGATTGTACCGCTGCACGGCATAGCTCGTCTGAAGCGTGCGATAGTCATAACCGTTGGGAAGTGTCAGGGCGAGGCCGCCGGAACTGATGCGAAGCGGCTGCGACAGGCGGAAGGCGATCCGGTCGGCCCTGCCGAAAAGCCCCTGCTTCGCCGTGTCGAGGGCAAAGCTGCTGCTCTTGAGGAGCGCGCCGTCCTGTAGGACGCCGCCGGATGCCGCCCAGGTCCATCCCTGACGCCAGGCTGCCCCAAGCGTCCAGCCATTACCGGCCGTCCAGCGAAGATCGCCGTCGACGAAGAGCGTCCTTGCCGAACCCGCCCCGAACAGCGGATTGAATCGCGCGCCAAGGACGGTGCTGTCCTCGCTCATATAGCTCGCCGTCAGGGACAGGGCGGCGGACCCCAATTGCCTGTCAATGCCCATGCTCACCAAGCTGTAGGGGCGGCGATCATAGGGGCTGTGGGAAGGCCCTGACCATTCCCGCCGGACAAGCGCATCGCCGCTTTCGCCCGCTATGGTGAGGCCTAGGCTGCCTAGCTGGCGGCGTAGCGCGAAGCTGGCGCCGGGGGTGTTGCGGAAGCCTTCCGACCCCGAGGCCGGGGCTATCAGGAAGGCGGGCTCATTGCTTCCCCGGACCATCGCAGCGAGCGATCCGGCGCTGTAGGAAAAGCCGATCGCAAGATCAGTGGCTGCATTGATCCGCGTTGCTATATAGCCCGCCTGCGCTCGCGCTTGCCCCGCTTCTTCGCTGCTCAGCATCAAGGGTGTGATGCTTGCGCTGCCGTTCCGGCCAGGAGCGATGGAGACCGCCAGCCTGGCGCCGCCAGCCATCGCGGCGAAGGAACGCTCGCCCGCCTGAAGCCGCGGAGCGAGCAGGAGGGAGGGTGCATCCATCCGAAGCGAGGAGCCAAGGTCCACGCCATAGGCGCGGTCATAGCTGTCCAGGATGACGGTCGATAGGCTCGCCGTGGAAGCGGCGTCTCCCATGGGCGCTGACAGTTCGCCATTGCCGGTCATGGAAACAGGTGTCGAACTTCCCGCAAGCGATGTGGTGCCTTGGGGGGCAAAGGCTGCGGCAATGTCCAAAATTCCTTGGCCGTAGACATTATCGTCTCCGGCAGCACCAGCGTCTCTTGCCGAATTCATCAGCAATTGCACGATCTGGGCGCTGCTGAGATTGGGAAAGGCCTGCGCGAGCAGAGCCGCGGCGCCGGCGATCTGCGGGGTGGAGAAGCTGGTGCCCGAAAAGGAAAAAAGTGAAAGGTCGCTCGTACGGTGGACGGACTGGACATTCTCACCCCGCGCGGAGAGCACGGCTGACTGGGCGTTGCCGGCGAGATTGCTGAAGGGCGAAATCTCGCCGTTCCTGTTTATGGAAGTGGCAATGATGACCAGGCCGTTTCCAGCAGACATGATGGCTGTGGCGAAGGGGCTGGGGTTGTTTGGATCATATTCGGGATTGGTTTCGCCCCGCTCGTTCCCGGCGGCTACCACGATGATCACGCCCGCTGCCGTCGCCCGGTTGACGGCTGCAAGCAGGCTGTTGCTCGCGCCATTGCCCCCTAATGAGAGATTGACGACGCGTGCTCCGCTCAAGGTTGCGTGGTCGAGCGCCGCTGTGATGTCACTATCGAAAAATGTGCATCCGTCGTCCGTCGTGCAGCTTCCGGACCTGTCCGCACGCAGCGCCATGATGGTGGAGTTGAACGCGATCCCCATGATCTGGCTGTCATTGCGCGCGGCCGCCAATATGCCGGTGACCGCAGTGCCATGGCCGTCTTCATCCTGGTAGCTGCTATTGCCGGCGAAGGCACGGGAGGTGCTGCGGTCGATCCGGGCCGAAAATTCGGCATTGGCTATATCAATGCCGGTGTCGATAACGCCGACCGTGATCCCCTGGCCCGAAGCGCCCTTCTGCCAGGCGGTGATGGCGCCGTGAAAGACCGCCCCATCCGTCCGCCGATATTCGGACGTATCGAAATTGGTGGTTGCGGGCGCGGGAGTGGGAGTTGGTGTGGGGCTGGGAGTTGGTGTGGGGCTGGGACTTGATGGCGGCGCCGGGGTGGAATTGGTTTCGCCACCACCGCCTCCGCAAGCGGCGAGGCTCATCAGCAGGGCAAGCGTTAGGCTGGTTGGCGCCCACCGGTGTGGCATCATCAGTAAAGTCCTTTGGAATCAATGGACTGATGGCCTATCATATTAGCACTAAACAAAGTTTACACTCACTCTATTATTGAAGCCTGCTTGCCCTTCCTCCAGGTCGCGTCTAGGCAGGCGGCATGCTTCCCGCCCTGGCCCATATCGGCAACTGGATTTTCGATCTGGATAACACCCTTTATCCGGCGAAGGCGGATCTTTTTGGCCTTATCGATATCAAGATGGGAGAGTTCATTCAGGGCCTGCTCGGATGTGACGCCGATGAAGCAAAGCGTGTGCAGAAGCGCTATTTTCTTGAGCATGGCACGACCCTGTCAGGGCTGATGCGCCATCACGGCACTGACCCGCGCGAGTTCCTGGACTATGTGCACGACATTTCGCTGGACCGCATTGCACCAGATCCCGAACTGAACGGCCATATCCGCGCCTTGCCGGGGCGAAGGCTGATCTTCACCAATGGCGATGCTCCTTATGCGGCGCGCGTGCTGGAGAAGCTTGGCCTTGGCGATGCGTTCGAATTTATCCACGACATTCATGCCTGCCAATATGTGCCCAAGCCTGATCCGTCCGGCTATCGGGAACTCTGCGCGCGCTATGATCTTGATCCTGGCAGCAGCCTGTTTTTCGAGGACATGGCCCGCAATCTGAAGCCCGCCAAGGCAATCGGAATGAAGACGGTCTGGGTGAATAATGGTTCGGAGGCAGGCCATCTGGGTGCACATCCCGACTTTATTGACTATGAGACGCACGATCTTGCGCCATTTCTGGCGGAAATCCTGAAGAATTGAGGAAAATGATGAACGAAACGCTGATCTCTACCATTGAAGGCGCATGGGAAAATCGTGCTGAGCTCGGCTTTTCCACCGAAGGGGCCGTGCGCGAGGCGGTGGCTGAGGCGCTGAACCTGCTCGATCTTGGAGAAGCGCGCGTTGCCGAACCGGACGGCGACGGCTGGAAGGTCAATCAGTGGCTGAAAAAAGCGGTGCTGCTGTCATTCCGCCTCAACGACAATACGCTGATTCCCGGCGGGCCCGGCGGCTCCCATTGGTGGGACAAGGTGCCTTCGAAATTTCAGGGCTGGGGCGAGACTCAGTTCCGGGCGGCCGGTTTCCGGGCGGTTCCCGGCGCGATTGCCCGCCATGGCTCGCATATCGCCAAAAATGTCGTTCTGATGCCCAGCTTCGTCAACATCGGCGCCTTTGTCGACGAAGGCACGATGGTCGACACCTGGGTGACGGTGGGAAGCTGCGCACAAATCGGCAAGAATGTGCATCTGTCGGGCGGCGTCGGGATTGGCGGCGTGCTGGAGCCGCTTCAGGCCGATCCGGTCATCATTGAGGATGATTGCTTCATCGGCGCGCGCTCCGAAGTGGTGGAGGGCGTGCGGATCGGACGCGGTTCGGTTCTGTCCATGGGCGTTTTCATCACTTCGACCACAAAAGTCGTGGACCGCAATAGCGGCGAGATCTTTGTCGGGCAGGTGCCGCCCTATTCGGTCGTCGTGCCAGGAAGCCTGCCGGGGAAGCCGCTGCCGGACGGAACGCCGGGGCCGCACCTGGCCTGCGCGGTCATCGTGAAGCGCGTGGACGCGCAGACACGGTCGAAAACGGCGATCAACGATCTGCTGCGGGATTGAGATTTTGCGTCAGGGGCTGATGGTTTTTCCTTGACCCGTTCGACCCAGGCGAAGTCGAGACAAGGTGCCAAGCCAATGTCCATCGATTTCGCTCGGGACGAACGGGTCAATTTAACGTCATCAAACTCTGAGATCTGGCCAGCCTCAATTCATCCGGCTCTTGGCGAGCGGCATGCCTAGCAGCCGCTCATATTCCTGTTCGGCGACACCATAGAGCCCGTCGGTATAATTTATGAGCGCGTT
>DATEFI010000007.1:0-2413 GCA_035280705.1 Rhizorhapis sp.
ATTATATGCTCCGCTATTGGCTGGCGGGCAGCGGCGTCGACATTGACGAGCAGGTGGACATCATCACGATTGCCCCGCCTTTTGCGGCCGACGCGCTGGCCGCCGGAGAGGTGGATGGCATTTGCGTCGGCGAGCCATGGAACAGCGTTGCCGTCGAACGGGGCGTGGGGGCCATCGTCACCGTCACCGCCCATATCTGGCAGCGCGGCGTTGAAAAGGTGCTGGCGATGCAGACGGCGCGGATGGAGGCCGACCGCGAACTCGTTCACCGCCTGATCCGGGCGATGTATAATGCCGGCAAGGCATTCATCGAACCCGCTCGTCTGGAGGAAAACGCCGCCATTCTTGCGCGGCCGGAATATCTCGATGGGCCTGCGCCGCTCATCGAGCGGGCGATTTCCGACCGGATCAAGCTCGCCGCCGGGACCGAGCCGCTGCACATTCCCGACTTCATGTTCCAGCATCGCGAAGCCGCCAACTTCCCCTGGGTCAGCCAGGCCGCCTGGCTTTATGCGCAGATGGTGCGTGCTGGACATGCGAAGAAAAGCGCCAAGGATTATGCTGCGGCGCAGAAGGTGTTCCGGCCCGACGTCTATCGCGCGGCCCTTGCAGGGACGAATGTGCCATTGCCAGGGGCCAGCGCCAAGCTGGAGGGGGGCATTGCAAGGCCGACCGGAGTGGGTACGGTTCATGGCCGGTTGCTTCTGGGGCCGGACCAGTTTTTCGACGGCCGTTCATTCGACCCAGATCATTTGGACGATTATCTCGCTGATATTGCAGGGCAATAAAGCAATTTTTGCAGTTGCGAATATTGCACTTGCTCAATGAAGCGAGTCGTGCAAGCTTGTGCCCATCAGGCAAGGATGCCTGACCCCATATTTTTCCGGCACGCCCACTGACGGGTGTCAGCCGGAAGGCGCCCCATTTGGGGCCAGCCGACAGGCAATGACGCCGCCCGACCAGCCAATGATGGCTGTGGTCGAGGCGGCTTTTTTCATGTCCGAAATGTTCAGGGAAGGGGTCGATAATGGACGACATAAATCAGGGTGGAAAAATGGAGCGCCGCGGTTTTCTGAAGCTCGGCGGCGCTGCGGCGGCCGTGTCCGCGGTACAGGCGGCTTTCCCCGGCGGCGCCTTTGCGCAGGGGGCAGGGCCGGAGGTGAAGAGCGCCAAACTCGGCTTTATCGCCCTGACCGATGCAGCGCCGCTGATCGTGGCCAAGGAATTGGGGCTTTTCGCCAAATATGGCATGCCGGGTGTGGAAGTGCTGAAGCAGGCGAGCTGGGCCGCGACCCGCGACAATCTGGTGCTGGGCGCTGGCGGCGGCGGCATAGACGGAGCGCACATCCTGACGCCGATGCCTTATTTCCTGACCATGGGCACCATCGGAAAGGCAACGCCGATGAACATTCTCGCCCGCCTCAACGTCAATGGTCAGGGTATTTCGGTGGAGAAGGAATATCTTTCCGCCAAGACCGACATCAATTCCGCGAAGATGAAGGGGATCATCGCGAAGCGGAAGGCTGCCGGAAACAAGATCACCATGGCGATGACTTTCCCCGGCGGTACGCACGATATGTGGCTGCGTTACTGGCTCGCGGCGGGCGGCATCGATCCTGACAAGGACCTGGAACTCATTACCGTTCCGCCGCCCCAGATGGTCGCCAACATGAAGGCGAACACGATGGAGGCTTTTTGCGTCGGAGAGCCCTGGAACGACCAGCTCATCTCCCAGGGGCTTGGCTATACCGCAGTTTCGACCGGCCAGATGTGGATGAATCATCCTGAAAAGAGCTTCGCCATGCGCGCTGACTGGGTGGCGAAATATCCCAGGGCTGCGGTCGCCATCACCGCTGCGGTGATCGAGGCGCAGCGCTGGGCCGACAATCCGGCAAATAATATGAAGCTCGCTGAAATGATCGGCGGCCGCGACTGGCTGAAGGTTGCGCCCAAGGACATTCAAGACCGCCTCGCGGGCAATTTCAGCATGGGTGATGGACGCGTGTTCAAAAACGCCGCGTTCAAGATGAAATTCTGGGCCGCCAACGCGTCATTCCCCTATAAGAGCCATGATCTTTGGTTCCTTACGGAAAACCAGCGCTGGGGCAAATTGCCAGCGGGCCTCAACACCAAATCGGTTATCGCCAAGGTCAATCGTTCCGACATTTGGCGCAAGGCAGCGGCGCTTGCCAAGGTTCCCGCTACCCAGGTTCCGAAGGGTGAAAGCCGGGGCGTCGAGAAATTCTTCGACGGCAAGGTCTTCGATCCGGGCAATCCCGCCGCCTATCTCAAGAGCCTCGCGATCAAGCGGGTTTGAGGCGTGGCCGCCGTAAGAGTAGCCGACAGGCCGAAGTCCCGTCGCCCCTGCGCAGGCAGGGGCCCCGCTTCCTTCATTCGGGTCCTCAAGAACAAG
>DATEFI010000008.1:0-6249 GCA_035280705.1 Rhizorhapis sp.
TCGAAAGTTCCAGTTTCGGTATCGGCGCTCACCGCCGAAATGCTCCAGGAACGCAATGTCTCAAGCGAACAGGATCTGGCCGCAGTGGTGCCTGGCCTGATCGTCAAGAGCGGCCAGAATTCCAACCAGATCAGCTTCACCTTGCGCGGGCAAACGCTTGATCCCTTCTCCGGGTCCAGCCCGGCGGTGCTCACCTATATCAATGAAGCACCCCAGAGCGCCGGCAACACGTCGACTGCCTTTTTTGACTTCAGCTCCGTGCAAGTGCTCAAGGGGCCGCAGGGCACGCTGTTCGGCCGGAATGCGACCGGCGGCGCAATCTTGTATGAGACCTCGAAGCCGGGCGATGTATATGGCGGTTATCTGACAGTCAAAGGCGGTGAACGTAATTATATTCAAGTTCAAGGCGCGGTCGACCTTCCCCTCTCGGACGCCCTGAAAGTGCGACTGGCGGCTGATTACAACAAGCAGGACGGTTACATCCGCAATGCCAAGACGGGTAGCACGCTGGGTGATACAGACGCTTTGTCAGGCCGCATTACCGTAGTTTTCGAGCCGTCCTCTGGCTTCAAAAATACGATCGTGGCGCAGTATAGCGATTTTGGCGGCACCGAAGGGGCTGGTGGCCTTTATTCCTATCATGCGTGTGGCGAGACCAACAACGGCTACACCCTGACCTCCACGCTTGATTGCGTATATGGTCTGAACAGTCCGTTCGCACCGACCTTGGGCGATGGCCCCGTTGGCGATGGCACCTGGCCCGGTGCGGTTCCAGGCTACCTGGCTTGGCAGCAGCAGCATCCATACGAGGTATGGCTGAGCTATGACCTGCCGCACAAGGCACATGCCGCGTTCGTCACCAACACTACTGAGGTTGAACTAGGTGACTCGCTGACGCTCAAGAATATCTTCAACTATTCTGATGCTTTCGCCAGGACGCCGGGCATTCTGTCAGGGTCTCCATTCGGATCTTTGAATCTGTACAACCGCACCGGCCTCGGCAACGGCCCTCCGGGTGGTGAAGAGTTTTCGACCGAGGCGGTCTCCAACGAACTACAATTGCAGGGCACGTCCGGCGCGCTCGAATATATTGTGGGTGCATTTTATTCCTGGTCGAAGAAGAAGGAATATATCCCGGTCATCGTCGGATCCGAATTGCCGACGCCGTTGGCCGACATCGCCTATTACTACCACCAGCGCTCCAAATCGAAGGCGGTGTTTGCGCAGCTAACTTATGCTCTGACCGATCAACTGAAGGTTTCCGCAGGCGGCCGCTACACCTGGGAGACCGTTGGGCTAGATCAGATCACCGGCAGCCTTTTCAACTTGAACGGCGATACCCCACTCAAGCAAAAGGCGAAACTTCACGATCCTAGCTGGACCTTCAACGTGCAGTATCAGATCGACTCGAATAACATGATCTACTTCGCCCAGCGCGGCAGTTTCCGCGCCGGCGGCTTCAATGGTGCCGTTGTCCCGTTCAACAACACCAACTTCTTCGGCAACGAAAACACTTACGACTTCGAACTTGGATATAAGTTTGCCGGATTGCTGGGTGATGTGAGGTCGCGGCTGAATATCGCCATCTATCGCCAGTATGTGAAGCATGCGCAGCATTCCATTTACGCGTTGGTCAACGGCAATCCCGCTGCCTTCACCGTTAATGTGCCGGAGAAGCGGATCCAGGGGGTCGAATTCGACGGTAATTTCAATATCGCTCCGTGGCTGGAATTCGGATTCTCAGGAGCCTATACCGTTGCGAAGTTCACCAAGAATGTTGTAGACCTATCTTCCGCAACCGGCGTTGCCGGCCTAACCATTCCCTTCGACACCTATACCGACGCGCCGAAATGGGCGGGATCGGTGTATACGGTAGTCGGTCTGCCGATCCCCGAAGAATTAGGCGAACTCAAATGGCGGACGGACATCTTCGGTCAGACTAAAAGCTATTTTTCGAACAATGAAGGCTCCATTACGCCGCGCACCCAGTTGCCTGGTTATGTGACCGTCGACATGCGGCTTAGCTGGGATGAGATCAGCGGTAGTAATTTCAGCGTCGCTGCTTACGTCAAGAACCTGTTCGACAAGCTCTATTACAATTCGGGCTATGTTGAAGGTGCGAGCGGCGGCTTCAACACTGCGATCTGGGGTGAGCCCCAGACCTTCGGTGCCGAACTTACCTATCGCTTCTAACGATAGCCGGTGCGGGTGGCGGCGTCCTTGCCCCGCGCCGCCCACGGCGGCGGCCCGGAATATCGCAAGCGGTGCGAGGAAGTCGCCTACAACGGCTATGAAGGATTCGAGTTCACATAGCGCCCTGCTGCGCAAGCGCAGGACAGTTGATTGACACTGGTTCGATGGAGACCATCATGGGAAGGCTTGAAAACAAGGTCGCGTTAATCAGCGGCGGTGCTCGGGGGATGGGTGCCGCTCATGCAAGGGAAATCGCCGGCGAGGGCGGTCGGGTCGTTATCGGCGATGTCCTGGACGAAGAGGGAAAGGCGCTGGCGGCGGAGATCGGCGAATGCGCGCGCTATGTCCATCTCGACGTCACCAGCGAGCAGGACTGGGCCGACGCAGTAGCACTCGCCATGGCAGAATTCGGCCGGCTGAACGTGCTGGTGAACAATGCCGGTATATGCACGATGGGATCGATCGAGGATTTCACGCTCGCCGACTGGAACCGCATCATCAACATCAATCTGACCGGCCAGTTCTTGGGGATTCGCGCCGCAACGGCAGCGCTGGTTCAGTCGGCACCGTCCTCCATCATCAATGTTTCCTCCACGCAGGGCATCGAGGGCATCCCTGGACTCCACGGTTACACGGCATCGAAATTCGCCGTGCGGGGTCTTACCCGGTGCATCGCGATTGAACTTGCCGGGCGCGGGGTGCGGGCAAACGCCATCTGTCCTGGAACCATCGCGACGCCGATGAACGAGGGGCTTGATGTCAGCGGCTTTAATCCCATGAACCGCAAGGCTGATCCGCGGGAAGTTGCGAAACTCGTTGTCTTCCTTGCCAGCGATGAATCCCCCTTCATCTCGGGAACGGACATCCTGATCGACGGCGCAGAACTGGCCGGCCATGGGCCGTTGGCTGCACTCTGATGAGCCGATCAGCCGTCCCGTCAAAGGACGTTCTGAATGCATCTTGATGAGGAGAGGATTGGCAGGTGAAGGGTGTCTGAAGGCGCCACCTGCCCTCGCTCGCAGTACTGTTGTTTGTGCGCTATGACAGGGGCAGGCACCCGTTCGAGTGATCGCAGTCAGATCAGCGGCCGCACCAGATTGGCTGTCGACGCAGTTTCCAGGCGTGCTCCGCTTCCGACTGATCATCGCTCGTCCGGTATTCCTCTATGGCCGTATAGGTGCGGCCCAAGGCTTCGCTCAGCGGAACCCCCAGGCCTTGCTGGACGGCTTGTTTGGCCGCGCGTGCAACCAAGGGTGAGCATGCAAGCAATCGGGCTGTCCAGGATTGCGCCGCGTCATCCAGTGCCTCGCGTGGTACGCATTGGTTGATCAGGCCGAAGCGCCACGCGTCGGTCGCTGGCAGCGGCTCGCTCGCCAAGACCATGCCCATCGCGACATGATGCGGCAACTGCCGCACTGCCCTGTGCACGACACCGCAATGGTCGATCACGCCAGCACGGGCTTCGGGAAGACGGAAGATCGCGTCCTGTGCTGCGATGATGATGTCTGCGCACATCGCCAGTTCGAAGCCAAGGCCCAGAACGTGGCCGTGTACGGCCGCAATCAGGGGCTTGGAGAGCGAGCGTAAACGCCCGCCGATGCCTGTCAGGCCGCCGCCAAGCGACAGTCCGCTATGGCCGCGCGGCGGGTTTTTCATGTCACCGCCGGCACAAAAGGCTCGATCCCCCGCGCCGGTGAGCAGGGCGACCCAAATGTCTGGGTCGCCATCCACCGTCGCCCATGCAGTGGCGAGCAGGCGCTCCATGTCGTCGTCGATCGCGTTCAGAGCGGCAGGCCGGTTGAGCCGGACCTCTAAAACATGACCGCTGCGAATCATTTCGACCGACGACATGAAGCAGGCGTCCTTAGTGCGCGAGCATGCCGGCATCCACCAGATGCTCGGACGCGGTGATATAGGAAGACTCATCGGAAGCGAGAAACAGGACCAGGTTGGACACCTCTGATGGGTCGGCAATGCGGCCGAGCGGGATTTCGGCCAGCGCGTCACCGCCGCCTTCGTCGGTCGCCTCAACCATCATCGGTGTCTGGATGAAGCCGGGGTGCACGGAATTTACGCGGATGTTGTACTTGCCATATTCGATGGCCGTCGCCTTGGTCATGCCACGCACGGCAAACTTGCTTGCCACATAAGCAAGGCTCGGGAAGCCATAATTGGCTGCCATGCCGGCGATGGAGGAGATATTGACTATCGATCCCTTGTTCGCCTTCACCATGGCGGGCAGCACGGCTTGCATGCCGTAAAATACCGAATGCTGGTTGATGGCGCAGACCTGCTGATAGCCCTCTTCCGTCAGGTCTACGGTATTGGCCATCGGTCCCAATATGCCGGCATTATTGACCAGAATGTCGATCGCACCGAATGTCGCGAGCGCCTTTTCGACCACGGCAGTCCATTGATCCGGCCTGGTTACGTCATGTGCCATAAAAATGGCAGCTTCGCCTAACTCTGCGGCCAAAGCCTTGCCGCCATCGATGTTGAGGTCGGTGAGCACGACCTTGGCGCCTTCCCGCACAAACATTCTGGCGTGCGATTCACCCATGCCCCGTGCAGCCCCGGTGATAATCGCCACTTTGCCTGTGAGCCGATTCATTTGCTATCCTTCCGTATCTATTTTTGTTGATGCCTAATATCGGTTAATTCGTCCGACATGCAAGCATTTGTGGAGAACCCCATACTGCGCAGGCGCTTGATCCCTAGGTATTCTTTGAGGAATATTGGGCTAATAGATCGATATTACGTTGATATGTGATTTTTCTGCAAAATTGTTCTGCGGTGCTTAGGCGCAGGCTTGAGATAGCTACTTGTGAAGCAAGGCTAATTATGGTTAGGTGATGCAATCCTTGCGCGGGCATGTTGATAAGCAACAGCCGCGCCGAGGATTCGGGATGCAATGGAGCGGATAAGGATGCTGGTAGGAACAGCGTTTCTGACGGCTGGAATGGAACTCCGGAGCCCGGTGGCTGTGGCGCAGCTCAAGCCGAGTGGAGACCTAATCGGCAGACAGTTTGGGAACAGTGTGACGGCCAAGGCGCTCGCCGCGAGGAACGGCATGGCCGTCGTGCGCATCGATCCCGTGATACGTTCAGAAAGGAAGCCGGCATGAACACCGAAACGATCGCCCCCCCCGATGCCAAGCACCGGTCACAAATTCCAGATCACGTACCGGCCAAACTGGTGCGGGAAGTCGATGCCTATGCGCTCGATGGGATCGAGGAAGGCATTCATGAGGCTTGGAAGAGGGTGCAGCAGCCCGACACCCCGCCACTTATCTGGACGCCATTCACGGGCGGACACTGGATCGCGACGCGTGGCGCGCTGATCGACGAGATCTATCGCAGCCCGGACCGATTTTCGAGTCGTGTGATATGGGTGCCGCGTGAAGCCGGCGAGGCTTATGAGATGGTTCCGACCAAGATGGATCCCCCCGAACATACTCCGTATCGCAAGGTGATCGACAAGGGACTGAACCTCGCGCAGATACGCAAGGTGGAAAGCGATGTCCGCGCCGTTGCCATCGAACTGATTGAGAGTTTCGCATCGAAGGGCCATTGCGATTTTGCAAAGGACTTCGCCAACATCTTCCCGGTCAAGGTATTCCTGGCTCTTGCCGATCTGCCGATGGAGGATGCGGCGAAGCTTAATGCGCTCGCAAAAGAAATGACGCGCCCGTCTGGCAAAACGCCCGAGGAGCAAGGACTATCACTCAAAAAAGCCAATGCGGGATTCTTTGAATATGTCGCTCCGATCATAGCGGCCCGGCGCGGAGGAACGGGTACGGACTTGATCACGCAAATGGTCAACAGCGAGATTAATGGCGCTCCCATGCCCGACGACAAGATGCTGGGGCTCGTGTCGCTACTGCTGCTGGGGGGCTTGGATACGGTCGTCAATTTTCTCAGCTTCATGATGATCTATCTCGCCCGCCATCCCGAGACGGTCGAGGAGATGATTGCCGAGCCCATGAAGCTACAGCGGGGGGTCGAGGAAATGTTCCGCCGCTTCGCAGTCGTCTCCGACGCGCGCTACGTGGTGTCT
>DATEFI010000009.1:0-14106 GCA_035280705.1 Rhizorhapis sp.
GCCGAGACTCTGCTGTATCCAAGGGTTGCTGAATGCCGCGCGTATGAAGTCCGGGCGCACCTCATTCGGGATCTTCGTGATCTCCCCGAAGAGACAGGACCAATATTGGCAGTGCTCCGTCAATGGGCGCACAGCCTCTTCCCAAGCTTGCAGCGCCTCCGGGATATCCCGCCGGTCCGACACGTCCGCCATGTAAGCCGCCAGCGCCATGCCATTTTGCAGGGCCATTCCACCCCCCTGGCCCAGATTGGGCGGCTGGGCATGTGCCGCATCGCCCAAAATACAAGTCCGTCCAGCGGACCACTGCTTGCAACGGATGAAGCTGTAGACGTTCCAGGTTACTTCATCGCCGATCCGTTCAATCAGCCAGGACCATTCGGGGAAAGTCTGGCTCCAGCACGGCTGTATGCGCGTATCGCGAGCTTCCTCGTCATCCGAAAGACATGTCAGAGCGAGATAGACTTCTGTATCGTTGATCGGCGTAATCAGAAGTCGGCGCGTGCCATTCCAGTTCTCGATGCAACGCCCCCGCGCTTCCGGGGCCATCTCTTCCTGGGTTCCAGGAACGATCGTCCGGAGCGCACCCTCGTGCGTGCGCTGATGGAACTCTTCGAGATTGAGCGCGGTGCGCACCGGGGACCAGATGCCGTCGCAACCGATGGCCAAGTCAGCCTGAACCACGTCTCCATTGGCGAAAATCAACCTCCCGTCGGCGCGCGCGTCGACCACCATGGCGTTGATCACAATCTTTGCACCGGCGTCCCGCGCCGCGCCTTCGAGACCCGCCAACAGATCACGCCGCGGTATGGAAACCAATCGATAAAGCTTGAGCCATCCATGCCAGCCTCCTCCTTCACCAGCATGGATTCTGAATCAGAAAATCGAACTCTTGGAAATCCCTCTCAATTCATTGCGCTCGAAAAATGCGCAAAAAACCCTGCTTATGCTCAAATGCCTGTTTACGGCATACTGGATCAAGGGGATGTGCGAGGCCTTTTGGCACTCGTCAACAATCCAAAGATACTCAGCATCGAACCGTGAGCGCCTGTCGAACGCGCCACGTGTTTGATGGCGGAATGCGCACAAGGCGTGCCGGCGGAGGCGAACAAATGGGCCCCCTCAGCGCGATAAGCCGAGGGGGCCATGGGGGATCAGAATGTCCGGCCGAAGGTCACCCCATAGGTCCGAGGCGGAGCAGGCCGTCCGATGTTTCCATTGGGTGTCAACAAGGCAGTCGAGCTGTTCCACTGTTCATCGGTCAGATTATCGACCCAGAGGGTGATGCTCGTTTTCCCATCATTGGATGTCCACCGCTCATTGAGGCCAATGAGGACCCGGTCCGGAATCACGAAGTCATTATGCGGGTCCGCGAACAATTTGGACCGGTAGTTCAGGTTCCCCGTTGTATCGAATGTGCCAATACCAGTACGGAGTGTATAGGTCGCCGAGGCCTGCCAACTGAATTCAGGTGCGAGAACCAGTTGTTTGCCAGCCGCGTCCCGCGCCTCAGCAGTCAACCTGCCGTCCGGCTGCACCTCGTAAAATGCGGCGGCGGGATAGGATTTATACTCCGTGTCCAGATAAGTGCCGCTGAATGAAAAGGTCAGATCGCGCACAGGCTGGGCGACAATATCGATCTCGGCGCCCTTGACACGGGCCGCGGCCGCGTTGATCGTCGTGACCGCATTGTTGATGTAAACCTGCTGCTGCAAATTGGTATAGTCATACAGAAAAGCGGCAAGGTTCACTCGAAGATGCCGGTCGAGAAGGTCGCTCTTAATGCCGACCTCATAGGCGTCGACCTCTTCCGGCTCGATGACCGGATTTAACACGTCGTTGAAGAAAAACGCCTGCTGGCTGAAGAAGCCCGCATTGAATCCCCGGCTCCAGGATGCGTAGGCAAGGATATCCGGCGTGAATTTATGGTCGATGGCCACGCGGAAATTGGGCTTCTTGAAGGTTTCCTCCTGGGTACCGGCCGATCCCGGACTGAGAACTGGACTGCCGGTGGTCCTGCCCGTTATTTCCCGTTTTTCAATAGTATAGCGCGCACCCAGCGTAACGTTGGTTTCAGGAAAAACTTCGAACGTTCCCTGCGCGTAGGCGGCGTAGGAGTTTGCCATGTCGGTCGAACTGACGACAAAATCCACGCCCGGAGGCGTAAAAAATGCGAACTGAGTAACGGGCCCGCCAAATACCGGTCCAACAATCTTGCTCTTCGCATAATAATAATAGAGCCCGGCTGCCCAGCTAAACCGGTCGCCAGCGCCGCTCGCCTGAAATTCCTGGGTGAAGACACGGCGGCGGTCGGTGCGGTCAAGCGTGAATGCCGGGACCGGCCCGCCATCGATATCCACCAGGAAGAATTCCTTGGCCCGGCGGTAAGATGAAATGCTGAGCAATTTCACTTCGCCAATCCGTTTCTCCAACGTCAGGGCGCCACCGCCCTCTTCGGTTTTCCAGCCCGAACGCGGATCATCAGTATTGACGTCATATATTGTGGGAAGAAAAAGCTTTCGGCCCATGCCGAAATCGGCGCCGGAATCGAAGATGAACTCGGAATTGGCGGCGCGCGACAATCCCACGCCCAGTTGCCCACGGCGGTTCGAATAATCGCCGACCAGGGTTACAGTAAAACTGTCATCCAATTCGGCGACCAGCTTGCTGCGGGCGCCGTAGCGCTTCATCGTATAGTAATCACTGCCGTCGAACAGGTTTGTGCCCCATCCGTTGTCCTGATTATAATAGAAGCCAGCCACATCAGCGGCAATGCCCTCCGACAACTTCGCCGCTGCATAGATCTTGCCGGACAAGGTATCATAATTGGCGTAGCCCAACTGGACGTCGAGGCCCTGCCAATTCAGGGGATTTTTCGTCCTGATCTGGAGAACGCCGCCGGTGGCGTTCCGGCCGAAGAGCGTGCCCTGCGGACCCTTGGCAAGTTCGATGCTCTCAACGTTGCTGAACTCGGTCCCCCCCGTATTGTCGAATGGCTGGTACACGCCGTCGATGAAGGTCAGGACCGAAGATTGGGAGCCATAATTATTGTTGCCGATGCCCCGAAGAAAGATTGGCGAGCGAGCGCCGTTGGAGTCCAGCGTCACGCCCGGGACCACCCTTTCAAGATCGGTAGCGGTACGAAGCCCCGCCTTTTCCAACTGATCGGCGCTGAATGCCGCCACTGCAATCGGCACGTCCTGCGACGCTTGCTCGCGGCGCTGCGCGGTCACCACGATGTCCGCAATACCAACGTCCCGGTTTGCCGCTTGAGGCTGGGCAGGCGGCTCGGCACTGACCTGAGCATTTGCAGATGACGTGTAAGCCACCGCAAAAAGCGACACCCCCACCATTTGTGATATCTTTTGCATTACATCCTCCCAGCTATTCTCGTCATATCGATAGCTCTCGGCTATTTGAGTTTTTTCGGACAAATTATCCTTGTTGTTCTGATCTCGTCCGGCGCAAACCGCGCCCATCCCAGAATTTGCCATCAGCACCGAACCGGAAGCCACCATGGTTTTTAAGCCCCCTCGGCAACGGGCCGTCAGTTACGCAGCCGTCAGAATCGGCAAATCTTCAATATTGTGCAAATATCTGCAGAGCCCCAGCAGGACTTGCCGTACCTTTTAAGGGAGCAGTCGCGCCAATTGCACATAATGGCCATCACCCTCTCGCTGATGGTTTTCCCATCTTTTCACTTCCCGGAGTTTCTCCGCGAAATGGTATAATGTCAAGCGTTTTGCCAATGTAAATGGCCGTGGAGCGAGCTTCGTCGGCCGACGCCCTGGTTCCACCATGCCCTGCTCCGTTCAGAGTCGCGCTCTGTAAATACGGTTCAAAAGCATGATAAGTTGCGCATATTCTTCCTCTGACAGGCAGTCTGCATAATTCCGGTTGGCGGCGTCCACCCGTTGAGCCCGCTCCATCATTTCCTCTCCCTCCGCCGTAATCCACAGGCCATTTCGTTTGCCGGTGTCCTTGCGGCGCTTAATGAGCCCCCGGGTGACCATGTTTTTGACGAGAATCGCCATATTGGGTTGTTGGATCAACAGAATTCGCGCGGCATGGACCTGGCGAATGCCCGGATTGGCATGGACAAGCGACAGCATTGAAAGCGTGGCCAGACTTGCGGGCAGTTCGCTTTGCGCCCGCACGGAATCGTTGATCTGGATATGAACGACGCGGGTCAGGAAACCCAGCGAACGGGTCAGCGTATCGATTTCATATTCGGTCTTGCCGAAGGTGGCTGGCTCATCGACCAACATCGGCTGCGTCATCCGGTTCGAACAGCAACAGATTGGTCCCGTCGGCCAGGGGCGTCCATGCCGGACGCACTCCCATCCCGATGGCGACCCGGTCAGCCGGGCACCGTATGAGATTGGCGATGATATTGACGCCTACGTCCAGCGTCACCGTCGCGATCAGGAATGGCGTATGTCCGGCAAAGGGCGGCCGGGCGATATGGGCCACCGTAAAGGCGAAGACTTCCCCACGGCCGGAGACTTCGCGCCACTCAAGATCTCTGCGCCCCGTGAACAGGCTCACAGGGCGGGGATAGAATTGAAACTGGCCCGTCGCCCTGCAATATTGCAGCAGCAGCTTCCGTTCGCGGGTGGCGTCCCAAAAGGGTTTGGAAAAGCTGAAAGTGCGCGGCGTGACCCGCGTCACATCCAAAGTGTCGTTCAACTGCTCGCTCATATCGGCCTCAACCATCCATACTCAGGATCATGGCGACGCTCGTACCCCAATTGCGGCCATAGGGAATATAGCCAATCCCTGTAACAAGCGCAGTGCTGCGATTGGCAACCTGGCGCGCGCCGCCTTCGCCGAAAAGCTGCCTTACCGCTTCAATCAGATTGGTGCCGCCACCGGCGAGCCCAGCCTGTCCGGCGGAGATCTGCCCGCCGCCGGTGTTCAGGGGCAGGTCGCCATCATGGCTGAGATTCGTCTCATTGATGAAGGCGCTCCCCTGGCCGCGCGGCGCGAAGCCGAGCATCTCCATCTGCAGCAGGATCGCGATCAGAAAGTCATCATAGGGGTGGAAGGAACCGATGTCCTTCGGCCTCAGGCCAGCCTGCGCGAAGGCGCGCCTGCCGGCCGCCGCGTGCCCGCTCTCTGTGATGTCGGCAAGGCTCTCGGAAATATTATTATGGGTCCGCTCCCCATAGCCGAGCGGAACGGCGAATTTGTCGAAGCCCTTTTCCTTCGCCCGCTTTCTGGTCGTCATCAGCAACCCATTGGCGCCATCGCACACCATCACACAATCAAGCAGCCGAATGGGCTCCGCGATCATGCGCGAGTTCATATAATCTTCGACCGTTATTGGCTTGCGCAGTTTCTCGCAGGCATTGTCGTTCATCAGCGCGTGGTTGCGCTGCGTCACCGCCAGCTTGGCGAGAGCGTTGAGATCAAGGCCATAAAGATGGTCATAGCGGCTGCTCAGCAGCCCGAAGTCGGCAGGCGGCCCGATGACCCCATAGGGCATGGACCATTCTACGGGATATGCACGAATATTGAGATTGGGCTCCGACGCTTCGGTATCAGCGTTAAGCAGGAATACGGTCGTACACAAGCCCGCATCCAGGGCCGCTGCGGCGCGGGCCACCGCACCCGATGCGGACGAACCGCCCAGATCGACCGTCTGGCAGAAATCGAGCTGCAGCCCGAGATAGTCGGCGGTGGTTTGCGACCAGAAGCAGTTTCCGGCCCCCGTCATCGAGGCGTTGATGAGCATCCCATCGATTTCGCCCTTTTCGATCCCCGTTCGGTCGAGCAAGGATTCGAGGATTTCCCCGCCCAGTTCCCAGACATCGCGCCCTGCCCGCGTCTCGATCCTGGTCTCGGCGAAACCGACTATGGCCGCGTCATGCAAAGCTATGCTGCCCTCCGTTACTTCTGCGCGGACTGATAATCGTCACCGGACTTGCCCGGTTCGGCTATTCGGCGGGCCTGGCCGGAAACGAACTCATCCAGCCTCTGCGCAGATTCCGGGCTTGCCACGACATGGTGGAACAGGCCCTCGACGAACAGACCGTCATCATAGGAATAGTCCTGAATACGCGGCAGGCCGTTGACGATCGCCCAATTGGTCAGTTTGGCGTTCTCGGCAATCCGGTGCGCCAGCGACATGGCGCGAGCGATATGCTCGCCCTTGGGCATCCGATATTGCACGAGGTTGAAACGCTCACCCTCTTCAGCGGTCAGCACGCGGCCAGTGAGCATCAGGTCGCTCATCCGCGCGACGCCGAGCAGCCGGGCGATGCGGACCGAACCGCCGCCCCCGATGTAGATTCCGCGCTGCCCCTCCGGCAAAGCGAAGAAGGCTGTCTCGTCCGCCACTCTGATATGGCAGGAGGAAGCCATCTCGAGCCCGCCGCCGATGCAGGCGCCACTAACCGCGGCCACGAAGGGAATGCTTCCGCGTGCGATCGTGTCGAATGGCCGCGCGGCCGCCGCCGATCCGATCCGCATCTCCAGATGGCGGTTATGGTCGTTCATCCAGCTCATGGCTTCCGCAAGGTCCAGCCCGGCGCAGAAATGCTCACCATGGCTGAAGATGACGCCCACCCGCGCTTCCGCTTGCGCGCGCGCCACAGCCTCATTCAGCTGATTGGACAGTTCCGCGCTCAGCGCATTGCGCTTGGCCGGGCGATCAAGGCCAATTTTCGCCACCTTGCCCTCGAGTTCATAAGTAATCACAGGTTCAGACATCGACATTCCTTCATTATATTGTATTGGTCCGGCACAGCCCGGTCGAAGGTTCAGGATGAATGGCGCGGCAGCTTCAGGCCCCGCAGCGCAATGGTATTCCGCTGCATCTCGCTGGTCCCGCCACCCAGCACGCCCATCAGCGAGTGACGAAGCACCTGCTCGACCTCGGGAATGGGCGCAGACGCGGCCTCCTCCGACAGCAGCCCGCCCGAGCCCAGAATGTCCATGGCAGCCTCCCCCAGCCGTTCCTGAAGTTCGCCGACAAAAACCTTGCTCATTGCTGCTTCATAAATCGGGACACGGCCCGTCTGGACAAGATTTCCATTGCGCAGCGTAAACTGACGCGCCACCTCTATCTCGGCGGCCAGATTCCCTATCCGGTCGCGGATCACGGGGTCCAGCCGCGGCGAGTCCGCAGACTCCCCGGTCGAACGCAAGTAATCGATGAGCCGGTCAAAGACGTGCTGAAGATGAGCGACCGTCGTGCCTATCATCACCCGCTCAGCGGCGAGCGCGTCCGTGATCACCTTCCATCCGCCATTTTCAGGGCCGAGCAGCGCCCCGGCCGGCAATCGCACATCGTCGTAAAATGTCTCGCAGAAGGTGCGGCCATACATGAACATGCCAGGGCGGATCGTGATGCCCGGCGTGTCGAGCGGCACGAGGAAAATGCTGATGCCCGCATGTTTGGGCTGGGCTTCGGGGTCGGTACGCGCGGCCATGAATGCGTATTCGGCCTTGTCGCCGCCGGTTGTCCAAAGTTTCTGGCCCGAAATTACCCACTCGTCCCCTTCGCGTCGCGCGGTGGTGCGGAGAGCGGCCAGGTCGGAACCTGCTTCCGGTTCGCTATAGTGAAGCGCAAAGGAACGCTCGCCGCGCAGGAAAGCCGGCAAAAAATCCTTCTTCTGCTCTTCCGAGCCGTAGCGGATGATGGCCGGGCCGACGATCGTCTCGCCCGCCATGTTCGCATCGGTCGGCGCCTCTGCGAACTCGAGCTCTTCGATAAAGGCGAGCTGCTCGCCCGGACTGCGCGCCTGCCCGCCGACCTCCTTCGGCCAATCAAGACCGGTCCAGCCGGCTGCGCCCATTTTCCTCGAAAATTCGCGATTATAAGCGCGGTCCGTGAAGGGGAGGAGGCGGTTTGCACTGCGGTCGGCGTCGGTCCAATTCTCATTGAGCCACGCGCGAATCCGGCTGCGAAATGCGGCCACGCTTGCATCGGTGTCATGGGAAGGCAGGTTCGACGAGCCTTTTTCCTTCACCCGAGCCGGAGCGAGGAGATAGTCCGCCAGGGCGCCGCGCGCGCGCGCCGCGCCCCCGAAACGAACGAGATCGGCATGTACGCTGCGGAAATGGCGCGGCAACTCATGTTCCTCGGCATAACCAATCGCGCCCATGACATGGTGCGCCTCGAGGATGACCTGGCGAAGCGACGGCCCGGCATAGGCGATCGCTCCTTCAGCAAAGTAGATCCAACTGGCGTCTCTGCGATCCGAGGCGTCGGCCGCGCCCGCGAGCGACAATCGCGTGCCGTCGAGCCTGCTGAGGCAGTCCGCCAGCTTGTGCTGGATCGCCTGGAACTCCCCGATCACGCGCCCGAACTGCCTGCGCTGCTTTGCATGTTCCAGGGCGAGATCGAAGGCGCGCTGTGCAGCGCCCAGCGCTCGCGCCGTATTTACGAGCCGCACAGCGCGCGCCGCATCGGCGAGACGCTCTTTTTCCACGGGCAGCCAAACCGAGGGTCGGGAGGCCAGTTCCACCTCGCTCAGCGCGGGAACCGCAAGACCGGGCGTATGTGTCACCCGCACGCCAGGATCATCCACGGCGACGACCGCCACGCCAGAGGGAGCTGTCGAAAGGAGGAGCAGGTGCGTTGCAGCCGCGACGCCCTCGACGAACGCAGCCGCGCCGCTCGCCTGTCCATCAACAATGGAAACACTGCCCGCATTGCGGTCACCATCGAAACCCGCCAGGACTATCGCGGGCACCGCCTCCCCCGCCTGTACGGCAGTCAGGAATGCGCGTGCATCTGCGTCATTGGTTCCATCGAGCAGCCAGTTGGCGAGCCACAGGCCGATCAGCGGCACCGGGCAAGACGCGCGCCCAAGCTCCTCGAATAGCATGAGGGTTTCCCGCAACCCCGGCCCTTCGCTCGAGCCCAGCTCGGCCAAGCCAAGGCCATGAAGCTCGCCCATGATCCGGCGCAACGCCTTCGCATCGTTCGCCCATTCGACAGCTTGTTCGACTGGCCAGCCACCCTCGAGCAAACGCCGCAAGGATTCGATCAGCAGTGCACGCTCTTCCTTTGAGAGCTCCATCGCCATGATGCCTCTATCCCTCCTGATAATTGTTGAGAGTTGCCATGGCCCTGCAGGCAGAATCGGTCTCGCCGCGCGCGCAACTCCTTGTCTGGAAGGGAAGCTAGGCCCGTTAAAGTTGATCTGTCAACAATTCATATGAATCATATTATTTTTTGCAAAGGCAGTGAGCAGCGGAATTGCCGCACAAGAAGGCTGGACTCCATTGCACGCGGGCGTTGCAATGGAAGAATCTGGCCGCTAACCTGAAATGATGACTGAGCTGAATATATTGTCTGACGAACCTGCCGGCCGCGGATCCAAACGCATCAAATCGGTGGAAATCGGCTACCGCGTCCTGCTGGCGGTCCAGCGGGGCCCTGGCGCAGTAAAGTTGTCCGAAGTCGCGAAACGCTGCGGCCTGTCAAGCGGTGCTGCGCACAATTATCTGACGAGCCTGGTCAATACCGGCCTGGTTGAACAGGAAGAGCGCGGACGTTACCGTCTGGGCCCCAGCGCCTTTGCCCTGAGCCTGGCGTCCTTCCGGCAACTGAACGGCTATGACGTGATGCGGGACGCCGCCCAAGCGCTTCATCGGCAGACGGGCCAAAGCACCGCCGTGACGGTGTGGAGCCAGGGCGGCCCTGTTTCGGTCTATATACAAAGATCGGAAAATGTCGGGTCTTTCGAATTTCGTTCGGGCCATTTGCCGATGCTTCAGTCCGGCGCCGGTTTGCTGTTCATGGCCTATTTGGCCGAACATTATACCAGCGAGCTGATCAGGGCCGAACTGGGCGAGAGCGGCAATTCGGACGACGCAATAAAAAAAGTCATTGCTGCGGCGCGTGAAGCGGTGTTGCCCAAGGGATATGCGCAATACAATTATGAAGGGCCTGACCATTTCGCGCTTTCGGCGCCCGTTTGGACGGAGGATGGCCGCATCCCCTTCATCCTTTCGATCGTGGTGCATCACGCGGTGGACGATGCCACTTGCGCGGCGTGGATCGAGGAACTGCGTCACAGCGCCTACCAGGCGTCGCTGCTTCTCAACCGCATCGGTTCGGACGGACCCAGGTCCGAAATTTGCCCAAATCCGTTCGACCAATATGCGTGATCATGGGGGCATCCGGCCGTGACAGCGCAAAGCAGCCGCTGATCAGGGCCGAATGCCGATGGTTCTGGCGCGATTTCTTTAGTCGGCTGTGAAGAACGCTCACCTTTTTGATGCGACGCGATTTTTCCGCCTGAGGAAGTAACCGGTTTTGCAGGAAAGCGGCTTTGGGGAATCCCAAAGCTTCCAGTACTTCACCGGCGAGGAGTTCTTCCAGCATGGGGCCCTGGCAAAGCGCCACGGCGTCATCCACCGCGAACTCAAACGCCGATCGGCGATCGAACCGGTGATCGGCCACATGAAGAACGACGGCCATCTCGGCCGAAACTTCCTCAAAGGCTATGCCGGTAACCAGGCCAACGCCGTCCTCACCGCCATCGGCCACAACTTCCGCCTCATCCTCGCCTGACTGAAGCTCTTGTTGCGCCTGATCCTCGCAACGTTCCTGCAAAACCTGACACCAGAGCCCCAGCTCAAAACCGCTTCTTAACGTCAACTCTTTAACTGTCAGATGTTCTCATCTGACTGGAAATCGCTTTACTTTATCAGGCTGGCAAGAACATGGATTTGGTCTCCAGGAACCCGGCCAATCCCTCGGGGCCGGCCTCGCGGCCCAGCCCCGATTTCTTATAACCGCCAAAGGGCGCTGTGATGTCGATGTTGAAGCAATTGACGCCAATATGGCCGGTGCGGATGCGCCGGGCAATCTGCTCGGCGCGCGCCGTATCGGCCGAAAATACCGAACCGCTCAGGCCGTATTCGCTGTCATTGGCGATCGCGATCGCCTCTTCGTCATCGGCATAGCTGATTACAGAAACGACGGGGCCGAAAATCTCTTCGCGAGCGATACGCATATTGTTGTCGACACTGTCGAAAATCGTGGGTGCGACATAGTAGCCGCGATTAAAGCCAGGCACCTTGCCTCCGCCGGTGACGACCTTCGCGCCCTCGCGGCGGCCGACCTCGATATAGTCGAGCACCCGGTCCCGCTGCCGCGCCATCGAAACCGGCCCTATGAATGTCTCCGGGTCCCAGGGATCGCCCACCTTGAAATTTTCAATTTGCGCGACATAGGCATCAAGGAACGCGTCATGCCGGCTCTGCGGCACGAGCACGCGAGTCTGCGAAAAGCAGATCTGCCCGCTGAATGGCATGGTCATCAGCGCCACCGACTGCGTCCATGCATCAATATCGGCGTCGTCGCACAGGATCGAGGCGGACTTGCCGCCAAGTTCGAGGCTGACCCGCGCCACCCGATCCGCGCACACCTTCGCGATGTGGCGGCCGGCATCGGTGGAACCGGTGAAGCTGACCTTGTCCACGCGCGGATCGCTGATGAGGGTGTTACCTGCCTCCCGGCCTGCAGGGACGACATTGAACACGCCTGCCGGAACGCCCGCAGCGGCTACGCATTCCGCCAGGATCAATGCGTCCAGCGGTGTCTCGGGGCTCGGCTTCACCACCATCGTGCAGCCTGCCAGCATTGCAGGCGCAGCCTTGCCCGTGAGCAGCACAAGTGGCGTGTTCCATGGAATGATTAGAGCCGAGACACCTACTGGTTCCCGCAGAACTTTCACCTTGCCATGGGTGGCCGGCCGCTCCTCTTCGAACGGATAGCTCTCTGCCATGGCGGCATAATAGCGGAACTGCGCGGCGGCCATCTCCGTGGACAGTTCCACGAAAAATTGCGGCGCGCCCACCTGCGCGGTCCAGACCCGCTTCAGCAGGTCAGTCCGCTTGTCGAGCTCGTCGGCGATCCGGAGCATGTAGCTCGCGCGCTCCGATGGGGAAAGGCGCGGCCAGTCGCTCGCGTCAAAAGCACGGCGGGCAGCGGCAACAGCTGCGTCCATGTCAGCGTCCGCACCGGCCGGCACGCTCAGCGTCAACTCTTCGGTAACCGGCGATATCAAATCCAGGCGCTCGGAGCCCATAGGCTCCCTCCAGGCACCATCAATGAAAAAGCGAGTACGCACATTTTCGGAAAGTTCACCTTGCGGGTCAAACGGCCGTTGGGTCATTTCCAATCTCTCCTGCAGGAAGGTGCAGCGACTCCTGATCGGCCGCTGCACATCGGTTCGTTAGTTATTGCCAGCAACTCCACGACTTCGGGACGGCCGGAAATCGCGCTCATGATGGACGCCATGACAGCTTTGGGCATGTGCGGCGCGCTGTCCTTATGGGCTTCGGCCGAAGTCCACTTCTCGACAAAGACGAACGGGTCCGGTTGGTCAGCGCGAACCGGTATCTCGGCCCCTGCAAAGCCCGGCAAAGAGACTAGCGCACCCGCAAGCTGCGAGAGCGCAGCCGCCAACCCGCCAGCTTTGCCGTCAGCGGCTTTCAAATGATAGTGACGGGCAACAGCCATTCCTTTTACTCCCGGATCATAGTGCGGCCATGACGTCCGCCCAGCGCTCCATCATCTCATTTTCATGCCCCGGAACGACATGGAACTGCACCTGGCTATATCCAAGTTCCTTCAGTCCCCTCAGCCGGTCGACCAGCTCCGCTTTCGTGGCGGTCATGGTAAGGGCCTTGATGACATTGCCGGTGAGGTGCGTTTCATCCGGCCGCACGAACATCAGGTGCCCGCGGTGATTGGTCAGATACCGCGCATCGGCAGGCTCGTAGCCTCCATAAACCTTCGCGTAGGCGTCAAGCGCATCGGGAAACGGAAACTCTCCTGGCATGATGGAACCATATTCCTTTTCCTCAACCAGATTGTGAAAAGCAATGGCCGCAGCAGGGCCAGCCTGCGCCAATGTCTTGGCGCTGTCAGGGGATTCGCCTTCGTCGAGCACGCGGCCACCTATCGTAGCGATTGAGTAAAGATCCGCCGGGTCGCGTCCAGCCTGGGACCAGAGCGCGCGGACTTCTTCGAGCTCCGCCCGCTCACGTTCCGGATATGTCGCCGCGCCGATCCATTGGGCGCCCTTCTCCACCGTCAGCGCGCGCGCCTTTGGTCCGAGCGCGGAAACGGCCAGGGGAATGGGGTCCTTGATGTTGATCAACCCCAGTTCAGGATTGAGGAAGCGGATCTTGTGTATTGCCCCTTCTTCCTCAAACTCGGTCATTTCCCCCGCAAGAAGCGCCTGCACAACATCAATAAACTTGGCCATGCGCGCGAGCGTGACCGGTTTCAGCCCCATCGTCCGCCGTCCAGTGAAGCCTGTTGAAACGCCAAACACGACCCGCCCGGGCGCGAGCGCGTTCAGGGTTGCAAGACCACTGGCGGCGACCGGCGCAAGCCGGTTGGACGGTATCATTACCCCGGTGCCGAGCTTGATCCTAGACGTTTTCACGGCTGCCGCCGCCATGGCAGCAAAGAGTTCGGCATTCAGAAGCGGCGTATCGTAGAACCAAATATGCGAATAGCCGAGTTGCTCGGCACGCACCGCCACCTCCCATGAATTTGCCTTGGTCGGGAGTTGAATCGCCATGTCCATATAAAAGCCCTCTCATAATCATATCTTCTGACCGCCCCCTTTGGGCGACGCCGCCAGAGCCATTGGACCGGTCTGCTTTCGCGGCGTATCGCTTGGGTTCAGTTCTCCTTTGCCGCCTCCTCATGGCCCAGCGCCCGCCGGATGTCTACGGCGGTTGCGAGCTGAGGCAATGTTCTGGCGGCAGCCTCCACAAGTGCGACATTGCCGAGTTGACTACCGAGCGGCGCATCTTCCAGTCCGACCCGCAAATGCATGCCTGCCGCCAGAGCCGCGCCGGTAATGCCAGACAGATCGGCATCAAGACCGGCGATCATCACCGGGGCTTCCGGCGCCTCAACCGAAAGCATCGTCTGATAGGCTTCCAGCGCATAGCGCTCTGGAGGAAATCCGAACGCCAGACCATCCGAGAACATGAGGCGATAGATCGGCTGAGGCACATCCGGAAAGGCACGGTGAAGTGCCGCGCCGAGCCGGATGAAGCCGGGTTCGTAACAGGCATAGGAGGGGTGGAAACCATATTCCCTCGCCAGGGCAATTCCGTGTC
>DATEFI010000010.1:0-4699 GCA_035280705.1 Rhizorhapis sp.
CTTGAGAAGCAGCAACTGCACCTCGCCTATCAGCCGGTGGTCAATGCCGGCTGGCGCATCAGCTCAGCAATTCGCTGACCAAGATCTCGGGGCTGTTGTCCCGCGCCATTTTTGCGGAACTGGCGAAGGTGCATGCGGGGCAGAACGAAAAGGATCTTCGAAAGCTCTTCCGGCGAACCAACCGGCTGGCGATCATTGCGGGGGCGATCATCATCATGCTGATCCTGACGCTCGGCAAA
Source organism: Rhizorhapis sp. (assembly GCA_035280705.1). GTDB lineage: Bacteria > Pseudomonadota > Alphaproteobacteria > Sphingomonadales > Sphingomonadaceae > Rhizorhapis. Next base: position 240 of record DATEFI010000010.1, read on the forward strand.
CCGCTTCTGCTGTTGATGGCGGGGCCGGCGTTTGGCGGGGCCTATCCCCTGCTTTTGTTGCTGGGCATTGCCGCCTCGATCGACCTGGTGGGCGTCAGCTTCGAACCGCTGCTCATGGCGACTGGCCACCCGCGCAGCATAGTCGCCATAAGGCTGCTCAACGCGCTGTTTCTGCTGGCGGCGCTCACGATCCTGCTGCCACGCCTTGGCGCCACGGGGGCGGCGACCTCCAACATGATCGTGGCGGTCACCGGTTTCCTGATGATGGGAGCGGCGGCGCGCCATTATTCACGCAAGAAGCGGGAGGCGGTTTAGCTATCGTGGGTCATTGATCATTGCTGCCTTCCCACAAGGGCGTCGTCCCTGCCTGTGCAGGGACGACCGTTTGGGTTCCTGACCGAATGGTCACTCGGAACAGGAAACGTCCCGGCGGGTTCCTTCGGAGCAAGCAGGAAGGGAAACTGACATGGACATGGTGGAACGCATCGCCCGCGTCCTTGCGGGCCAGCATTTCAGCCGCAATGCGGAGGGCGCGGCGCCGCCGGGAGCCGCAGTGGCCGAGATTGTCGACAAACAGTGGCCTGGCTATGTCGATGATGCGGTCGCCGTGCTGAAGACGATGCGGGAACCCGACGCCGCCATGCGCGCGGTGGATTTTGCCCCCAATGGGACCTGGGAAAGGATGATCCAGACGGCGCTCGGCCGTCACGCCTGAGGCGTTCGGTCGTGCAACGGACCCGGTCCAAGCATCGTGGCCCGCGCCGTCAGCAGATCGCGCATCGTAGCCGCCGTCACGCTGCCCCATACCAGATGGGCGGCAATCATCAGGGCATTGCGGCGCAGGGGATGGTCTTCGGCTGACTGGAGGATGTTCGCCGCCGGCACCCAGCCGAAATAGCTTCCGGCCCAGATCGCCAGGCCCGCAATGGCGCCGGCCATTGGCCGGGCTGTCGGGCTCAGCGCACCCATGATCGCCCCTGCCGCTGATCCGAAGCCGAAATGCGCCGCGGTGGAGCGGTCCCGGATCGCCTTTTCCGACTGGCCCCCAAGCACGGCCTGGGTGATTTCCCGTGGCGGCAGGGGATAGCGGTCCTTTTGCGGAAGACGCTGGTGCATGCGGTTCATGGCGGCTGTCATGGCGGCTGTCCCAACGATTCCCGCGAGCGCGCCCAGCAGCATGCGGCTGGACATGGGCGGCGGTTGCGGTGACATCGGCATCCTCCTTTTCGCTTTTTCATTCATGCGAAAGGTAACGCCCCCGCAGCGCCCGGAGTTGCGCGACGAGGCAGCCGGATAGGGCTTGTTCCTGATCTATATTACTGAAAGACTGGCGCTATTCCGCGGCTTTCGCCTTCAGCGAACGCACCGCCGCCAGCGTATTCTTCACATGATCCGCCGGATTCATGTCGCTATGGACATAGGCGACCCGTCCGCTTGGCGAAATCACATAGGAGGTGCGGTTGGACATCCCCTCGCGCAGCGGCAGTGTCACGTCATAGGCCTTGATGACCGCTGGCGAGGCGGATGCCACCGCGAATTTGTTGCGGCACGCCTCGATCGAGAATTTCTGCAGCTTCTCAATCGGGTCGGCGGAAAGGCCGATCACCCTGGCGCCCGCCTTGCGGAAAGCGTCGCTGGCTTCGGCGAATTCATGTGCTTCTACCGTGCATCCGGGCGTGAACGCGGCCGGAAAGAAATAGAGCACGACTGGCCCCTTCCGCAGCTCGCTCGACAGGTTCAGCTTGAAGGTCTTTCCCGCAAGCGCGCCTTGCGTGGTGAAGTCAGGCGCCTTGGCCCCCATGGCAAGCGAAGCGATCGCCTGCATTGGCAGCAACAGCGCGGAAATGGCGAGCAGGCCGGTCAGCTTCTTCATCGGGTCCTCCTGGCGCCAGGATAGCCATGCTCCAGCGGCGCTGTCCAGCCGTAGCACAGCGCCGCGTCAAAGGACGCCTGGAAATTGCCTTACCAGATGGTCGCACACCGCCGGGTGGAGAGGAACCGTGAAGGCGCATCCATAGGTGAAGCCCTCATGCCATTTGACCTCTGCCTCCAGCCCCTGAAAGCCGGGAACATTCAGCCATAGCCGCGTGCCTGTATGCATGGAGAAGGCGGTTTCGAAGCGGAAACCGCTGATCGAGAGGTCGATGACATCGACATTGAAGCGGATTTGCCGGTGGCCGCGAATGCTGGCCTCGATCTGCACCGTCCGGCGCTCGGCCCATCTCACTCCCCGATCCTGATTAAGCGGCAAACGCGCCATGTGCCCCGGCCCTTTGTGATTCGGGGGAAAGATGGCCCAAATCCTTTAAGTTGAGGTAAAATGAGCAACTCTTCACCCGGTAAGAACCGCCTGGGCCGCCAACCGGCCCGTCTGCGCCGCGCCGTTCATATAGCCAGGATAGGCATCGGATAGATGTTCGCCGGCAAAGATGAGGGGGCCCGCTGCCGCCCCTTGCGCTGCCTGCCCCTCTTCCTCCACCCAGAACAGACTGGCGAAGCGGGTAAGCTGCCCCGGACGAAAGCAGGAATAGGCTCCGCGCGCGAAGGGATCGCTGGCCCAGTCCGTCCGCCGCTGCCATGGCGCCGCCGCGCTGGAAAGTTCCGGCAGCGCATCTGCCACCGACGCCTCGAAGGAGCGGCGCAGGGCGGCCACGTCCGCCTCCCTTGCCGCCGCGCATTGGCCTGCGCCCATGAACCAGGTGAGCAGGCCCGTCTCGCCCTCTCCGGCGGTTGCGTCCCAGACTTCGGAAAAACCGCCCGGCAGCGGCCAGCAATCGCCTGCCGCGCCCATGGCGCCCTGCCATGGCCGCCCCTGATAGGCCGCATTCAGCTTTTCATTGCGGCCCAGGTCCATTTCAGCGGCAAAGGCCCGCCACGGCGCTGGCAACAGCCCGCCAAAATCAATGCTCCGCAACAGCGGCGGGGGAACGGTGAGGATCACGCGGTCTGCTTCGTCATATTCGCCATTGGCAAAGCGCAGCTTCACCCGATCGCCGTTCATCTCCAGCGCCGCAAGCGCATGTCCCGTGCGTATGTGCGCCATGAGATCGCGGCTGAGCGCCTGCACCAGACCGCCGGAACCGCCCCGGATCACGAAACGCTCGTCGCTGGCCCCGATCAGCTCGACATGCTGGCCGTCGACCACAGGAAGGTTGAAGATCAGCTCAAGCGCCGAGGCGTCGCCCGGCTCCTGCCCATATTCGGTCCGCACCGTCGCCTCCAACAAAGCACGGACATAGGACTTGGCGAGCGCATCCACATGCCGGTCAAGATATTGCGCAACCGACAGGGCATCGAGCGCAGGCGCTGCGGCCCCATAGTCTGCGTCGAGTGCTGCGGCATCGGCGCTGATGCGGGAGGCGAGGGGCCTCAGATCCCGCACCAGTTCAGCCTCCGGCACCAGCCGCGCTCCATCAAGGATCAGGGTGCGGCCCTCCAGCCGGGAACGGTCGATCAGCGGCAGGTCATAGTGCCGGGCGAGCGCCAGCATGTCCGCATGATCGCCATTGATGAACTGCCCGCCATCGTCGGAGGGCACCGGCCCGCTGCTGGAGGTAAAGACCCGGCCGCCAAGCCGCCCCCGCGCTTCATACAGCCGCGCCCGGACGCCAGCAGCCGTCAGCTCCCTGAGCGCAACAAGGCCGGAAAGGCCGCCGCCGATGATCGCCACGCGCATATCGGTTCTTGCGCGAGCCCCGGCTGGCGTCAGCAGGGGAACCGCCGCGCCCGCCGCCATTCCGGCGAGCAGTTTCCGGCGGCTGATCCCGCCCGATCCCCGCACAGGCGAAGGCATGGCCTTGCCGGAAAGATTGGCGCGCCGCGCCGCTTCCATTGCTCGCCACAATCCGCTGCCCGTCCGCATATCGCCCCCCGCCCTTGTTCTTGCCGGCTTTCAATCCTAAAGCGCGTGCATGACAAAACCGCAACCCAAAGACTGGATTCTCGGCATTTCCCCCTATGTGCCGGGCAAGGCCGCCAGCGATGACGGGCGCAAGCTGGTGAAGCTGTCCGCCAATGAAAATCCCCTTGGCACCAGCCCCAGGGCGCGAGAGGCGTTTCTCGCCGCCACCGCTGACCTCGCCACTTACCCCGATCCCGGCGCCGCGCTGCTGCGGGAGGCGATTGCCGCGCAATATGGGCTGGATGCCGCCCGGGTGATCTACGGCACGGGCTCGGACGAGCTGCTGCATCTGGCCGCCAGCGCCTATGCCGGTCCGGGCGATGAAGTGCTATATGTGCGCTACGGCTTTTCGGTCTACGACATTGCGGCACGGCGCGTCGGGGCGATCCCTGTGATTGCGCCGGACAAGGATTATGCGACCGACGTGGATGCGCTGCTTGGCTGCGTGACGGAACGGACGAGGGTGGTCTTCCTTGCCAATCCGAACAACCCGACCGGCACATTTTCTCCGCGCGAAGAAATCGCCCGGCTGCACGCGGCCCTGCCGCCCCATGTGCTG
>DATEFI010000011.1:0-3536 GCA_035280705.1 Rhizorhapis sp.
GAGCAGCAGAAAGCCGCCAAATACCGTCGGCAAAAAAAAGAACAAAAAGGTGGCGGAATTGAAGAGCATGTCACCTGCCTGCCGACTCGCATATGGCTGCAAGAAACGCGGGTCTCACAAGGCTGAATCGTGCAAGCGAGCTTGGAATAGGGCTAAGTGTTTGTAAATCAGCCACAGTGGGTATCGCCTCTCGGTTGACCGCCTTCCAGAACCGATAAGACTGCGTAACGATCCAGCTTCCCGGCGCATCAGGCAAGCGACTGCGGGTTTCTTACCTGCTATTTGGGAGTAGAAGCCGCCTGCTTCCCATTGACGGGACTCAGTCAAGATGCTGTGTACCATAACAATAAGGGAGAGTTGCAAATGGAGGCCAATTCCGTTGCCGCGGATTCGCGGCGCGCAGGCGAAATCGACATGCGCATCCTGGATGGCGTGGTCGGCTACTGGCTGCGTCGCGCTTCCCATGTGATAGCCACCGATTATTCGATGAAGGTCAAGGAGACAGCGGGCCTCCGCTCGGTGCAGGTTTCCATATTGGCAGTCGTCGGCGCCAATCCGGGCATCAGCCAGACACAGCTTGGACGCAGCCTTGGCGTCCAGCGGGCCAATATGGTCCCGCTGCTCGCCAGCCTGATCGAGGACGGACTGCTGAGAAGGGAGGCCTCCGCCGAAGACAAGCGGGTGCTGGAACTTTACCCCACCAGCGCAGGCGAAGCGAAACTTCACGTTGCGATGACCCTGATCGACCAACATGAAAACGCGCTGCTCGCGGCTCTGACTGCCGAGGAACGCCGGACTATCATTCAATTGCTCGCCAAAATCGCTGAGGCCGGAACAGAATAGAACCAAATGATAAAGGGGGATGCCAATGACTGCCGATCCGCGGACTATTGTGGCCGAATCCGGGATGACCGCTACCCAGATCGTGGCGGTTGCGCTCATTTTCGGGCTGAACGCCCTTGACGGCTTCGACGTGCTCGCCATCAGCTTTGCCTCTCCCGGCATCGCGGCCGAATGGGGCATAGACAGGGCAGCACTGGGCATAGTCCTGTCCATGGAACTGATCGGCATGGCGCTGGGCTCTATCTTCCTGGGCGGCGTCGCTGACCGGGTGGGGCGAAGGCCGACAATCCTCGCCTGCCTTACCGTCATGACGACAGGCATGTTCCTGACCGCCACGGCATCCAGCATAGCGGCGCTTTCCGCCTGGCGGATCCTCACTGGCCTCGGCATTGGCGGCATGCTGGCGGCCCTCACTGCGGCTGTGGCCGAGCATTCCAACAACCGCAACCGCCATCTCTGCGTGGCGCTCGCGGCGATCGGCTACCCCATGGGCGCGGTGATCGGCGGATCGGTCGCCGCCATGCTGCTGAAAACCCACGATTGGCGCGCTGTTTTCCTCTTCGGCGGGACGGTGACCGCGCTATTCATCCCGCTGATGCTGTGGGGCCTGCCCGAGACAATAGCCTTTCTGGTGCGGAAGCGGCCCAAAGGCGCACTGGAGAAGATCAACCGCACATTTGCGCGCATGGGCCATGAGCCCGTCACCGCATTGCCGCCCGAGGAGATCGCGGAGCGGAAATATTCGGTGCGGGACATTTTGCGGCCGGGCCTTATCGGCACGACCTTGATCCTGACGCTGGCCTATTTCCTGCACATCGCCACTTTCTATTTCATCCTCAAATGGATTCCGAAGATCGTCGCCGACATGGGCTTTGATCCATCGGCGGCGGCGGGAGTATTGGTATGGGCCAATGTCGGGGGCTGCGCCGGCGGCGCCACACTCGGTTTCCTTGCACGGTTTCTCCCGGTCAAATGGCTGACCATCGGGGTGCTCCTTGGCTCGACGGTCATGGTGTCGATCTTCGGCATGGGACAGTCGAACCTTACCGGACTGGCACTGGCCGCAGCGATTGCCGGCGTGTTCACCAATGCAGGCGTGGTCGGTTTCTACGCCATCTTCACTCAGGCATTTCCCACCCATGTCCGCGCCACCGGCACCGGCTTTGCCATTGGGATAGGCCGCGGCGGCGCGGCAATCGCCCCGATGATCCCAGGCTTCCTTTTCAGCGCGGGATATAGCCTGCAGGCCGTCGCGATTTTCATGAGCATGGGTGCCCTTACCGCCGCAATTACGCTATCGTTTCTGCGCGAGCGCAAGAGCGCCTTTGAAGGAGGCCAGCAAAAGGACAACAGCCATGCCCACCCTCTTCCTCGATCACTATGAAAGCCCCGTTGGAACCATATTGCTGGTGACGGATGAGGATCGGCGGTTGCGGGCGCTGGACTTCCAGGATTATGAGGCGCGAATGCGCCGTCTGCTCCGCCTGCATTATGGCACGGAGGAAACGCTTCCCGTTCCCGCGCCCACGGCGATCCGGGATGCGCTCGACGCCTATTTCGACGGGGATTATCAGGCTTTATCCCGGATCAGGTGGCAAACCAACGGTTCGCCGTTCCAGCGTCAGGTCTGGGCAGCGTTGGGCGATATCCCGCCGGGCAGCACGATGAGTTACGGCGCACTCGCGGCGCATATCGGAAAGCCCAAGGCTGTGCGTGCAGTGGGACTTGCCAATGGAGCCAATCCCGTGGGCATTGTTGTCCCCTGCCACCGGGTCATCGGCTCCAATGGCAAGCTCACCGGCTATGGTGGAGGCACTGCGCGAAAGGCGTGGCTGCTCGAACATGAAGGAGCGGCGTTCAAGCCCGAAGCAGCGCAGGCCACCCTGTTTTGACAGATTATCTTGCTGGCCCGGTCAAGCGCAGCGTCACCATCGCCGGCCATCAAACCTCCATCAGCCTCGAACCCATCTTCTGGGAAGCGCTGAAGGCCCAGGCCCAGCGGCGCGGACTTCCGGTCAACGCTCTTGTCGCGCAGATCGATCTTGAACGGATCGGGGCAGATGACCCTCCCAATCTCGCAAGCGCCATACGTCTCTGGCTTTTCCACCATCTCAAACGAACAATTGATACTCATTCGCAATAGAGTTGACATTGATAGTGATTCGCAATAGTGAGCCCCCGACCACATAAAGGGGGATTCATGTCAGATAATTCGCGTTCCACCGCAAAATTCATCGTTCCCACCTCCATCGCCGCCGCCATGCTGATGGCAGGGCCTGCCTTTGCCGCAGACGACGATGCAGCCGTAGCAGACGCCGAAGCCGCAGCGCACGCCAAGGAAGGCATTCACGTCAACGGCGAGCGGCAGAAGGTGGAACTGCCGACGATCCGGGGCCCGGTCATCGACGTGCCGCAAATCGTGACCACCGTCTCGTCCGAAACCCTTCGCGACCGCCAGGTAGTGTCCCTGGAGCAGGCGCTGCGCAACGTCGCGGGTGTGACGACGCAGATCGGCGAAGGCGGCATCGTCAATGGCGACCAGTTCTTCATTCGCGGACAGGCCGCAAAGAATGACATCTTTACCGACGGCCTGCGCGACTTCGGCGCGTTCACCCGCGACAGCTTCAATTATGAGTCGGTAGAGGTCCTGAAGGGCTCGTCGTCCACGGCCTTGGGCCGGGGAGTATCGGGAG
>DATEFI010000012.1:0-3825 GCA_035280705.1 Rhizorhapis sp.
TCCGTATCCGGCGGCAGTGTGACGGCGGCCTATTTCGCGCTGCATGGCAGCGATCGTATCGATGAACTTGAAACCAAATTTTTGCGCAAGGATGGCATCGGCGCGCTTCTGGCTTCGGGGCTCAACCCCGTGGGATTGGCCAGGATATCCACGCCCGCGGTTGAGCGGATCGATCTTCTCATCGAATATTTCGAGAAGACCCTCTTCATCAACCACGAAAGTTTTGGCAGCCTGTTGCAAACGGGCCGGCGGCCCTATCTGATTTTGAACGCAGCCGATATGGTCGAGGGCATTCCGTTTCCCCTGACCCAGACCAACTTTGACCTGCTCTGCAGTGATCTTTCGGTCCTGCCGCTGGCGGTGGGCGTTGCGGCGTCCGCGGCCTTTCCCGTTGCTTTGTCTCCCGTAACGCTCAAGAACCACTCGCCCTGTCCCGCCCAGCCACGCAGCTGGCCCCCTTTATGGGTTCGAGCCGATGCCGCAACCGACTGGTACGACAATCCTGAGCGCGCCATGCGGGGACGGGCTGGGCTCGCCTATGCCCAAGGCAAAGGTGGGCAATATTCCAAAGACTATGTCCATCTTCTGGACGGCGGTATCGCCGACAACCTCGGTCTTGGGGAGCCGTTGCGTATCCTGACGACGGTCGCGCCATCTCCCGCTTTTCTGGACGATCTAGAAGCAGGCAATATCAAGAAGATTGTCTTTATCGTGGTCAATGCCCGTGCGTTCGAAACGTCAACGCTTAACCGGGAACAAGCCACCCCCGGCATCTTGCCAATGCTGCTGAGCACGATATCGAGCGGGATCGACAGGACTGCGGCAGGCAACGCCGCCAGATTGATGGAAGTGCTCAGCAATCAGCTATCCGCGAAAGCCTCCGAGAGACGCGCTAACTTTCCCGGCATGGCGGCAAACCTGGATGAGCTCCAGAAGCATATCTATTTGCTCAACGTCGATTTTGACGCGATTCGGGAGGAATCTTGCCGGCGCAAGTTCCACAATATCAAGACCAGCTGGACCAATAGCGATCGGGAAATTGACGGTCTTCTGAAGATTGGGCGGGCCCTGCTGCGGCAAGACCCGCAGTTTCCGAGGATGCTTGCGGACATAGACGCGCAATCATCGGACAAGACGACGGTCGCTGAGGCTTGCGCGATGCTTGAAGCACAGCAAAATTAGCGTCGGTTGTTTTATGTGTCGATATGGTTTTTTGATACTCTAATAGTTCGCAGTAGTCTGCAATTTTGATGGGGCGGTTCGATGTCGAATATCGCGGGCAAAGCTTATGGCATGAACGTCATCACGCCGATGCATTCATGGGCGACGTGGTTCCAGAATCTCATATTCATGTTGTCACGCGCGCTTCCGAAGACGCTGGGCGGGCTGCTCAATCTCAGCCTGATCCATTTTGCGCGCTGGGTCCTGATCCGGCGGGAGCAATGGCCGGCAGGCGACAAGGGCAAGCCCGCTTTACAGTATGACTACATGCTCTTCTGCAGCAATTTCAACGGAACCTGGGACCAATATATCGATGCCTTCGCCGACGGCATCCCGACCGGGCTGGATCTGTTCTGGTACACAAGCCTGAAATACCCAAACTCCATCCCGATTACATCGTTCAAGTCCTACATCGTCCACAACCAGTTCCACACCAACTACTATTACAACGCGACGCCGGGCTCGGCGCAGCGCGACATCAAGGCGGCGCTCAACGTGCTGGCGGAGCTCAAGAAGTTGGCGGCTGTGCGCAGCGCTCCGGGCATGACACCGGCTGCCTTCGCGGCGGAATACCGCAAATTCCTGGTTGCGGTGCAGAGCAGCCTGGGTTCGCCGGGCTATGCGCCGATCGCCAGTCTGGACACCTGGACCGCCGATGAGAACCGTCTGCCGTTCGTTGTCTGCACGCCCCCAATCGCAGCAAGGAAATGACATCATGCCGACATTCGACGGTGGCCATTGTTTCCTGACGGCGCTGTTTCCGATCAACAGTGCGAATGTGGTCGACCATAACGGGCAAAAGCACTCCCATGTCCAGCTCGTGCGCCACGCGCTGGCGGTCCTGCCGACCGCCCATCAATCGCCCGCGACCGACAGGGCGCCCTGCAACAGTCCCTTCGCGCGCTGCACCAAAACGCATTTTGCACGCATCGTCGTGCTCGACGATGTGGTCTTCAACGGTCGTATGCCGGAAGATGCGCTCGCCGTTACGATCAAGGGCGAGGACCCGCTGGTGCCAAAACCGAGGGATATGTTGCCTGGCCCATATCTCTTCTTCATTGCTGATATTGATGCGCCACAAGGTATGGACATAGAGCTTCGCGACTGGCTGCGCGGGGTATGGACCAAGATGCACAGCGATCTCGATCCGGTCTTCGAGAATTGTTTCCAGTATACGGCCAAGGTCAGGGATGCCGACAGCTTTGCCGACTATGTGATGTCGCATCGGCTCGAAACCACCATGCCGTTCAACGACTATTGGCCGCTCGGAATCGCTCTGCCGTTGCCCACTCTATCGCTTGGCTTGCTCGGTGTTACAGCGGCGGTTGTCGCGGCGGCTGTTGGTTATGGGCTCTGGTGGTTGCTCGGCCTAGCGCAACTGACTGTTGAGACGGGCATTCGGCGCTGGTTGGAGATTCTGTTGGTGGTGTTGGCAGGGCTCGGTGCGGGCATCTACCTCGCCTACCGCAGGGTGATCAAGGCCGGTCTCAAGCCCTTCCCCATGGCGCCGAATTCCGATCTGCCTTCGATCCTCAAGGGGCTCTATCTGCAGCGCCGGCTCATTCCCAAAGTCGCCGAGCTGCAAGGCAAGTCGCAGCAGGAACTGTTCGACGAGATGGGTGCGTTCTTGAACGCGATGCAGGTCGACAATATGCAGGCGCCCACCCAGGCGCCTGGAACGATCCGATAGGCAAGGCCAAGACGATGGACAGAGAACTCGACCTTGCCGATATCCAGGGCAATATCCTGCAGGAATTCGTCAGCGGCTATCCCGCGGCGCGATTTCTTCTGCTGCGTGTCACGGACGCCCGCAAGGGGCGCCAATTCGTGCTGGAATACCGTTCCAAGGTCACAACGGCCCTGCGTTGGGCTTCCAGTAAGGCTTTCGCACAGAAAATCCAGACGACCAAGCCGGATGTTGCAGTCAATATCGGCTTTACGTTCAGCAGGTTTCTGGCGCTGGATCTTCCGACGCGAACATTGGCGCGCTTGCCGCCGGAATTCATCGACGGCATGAGGAAGCGCGCCGCCATATTGGGCGACGACAAGATCGCCAGTGACAAAGACGGCGATGCCGTCCAGCATTGGGATCCGGTGTGGCGGACGGGTCAGGCGCACATCATCATCGGTCTCAATAGCGGTATTGATGACGCGGGCAATCCGCTGCCCGGACTGGATCGAGAAACGGAGTATCTTGAAGAACGCTGCGCCGAATACGGGCTCCAGATCTTAAGGGGACACGGCAAGAACAATGCCGCCTGGCAGGATGCTTGTGCGCTTCTGGCGCCGGACGGCAACGTCCAGATGGAAAAAAACAAGGCGACCTATAAGCCCGTGCCGCGCGAACATTTCGGTTTTATTGACGGCATCAGCAACCCGGTATTTGACGGTCAGTTCGGCGATCCGCATGCCGACCAAATGATGTCGATCGGCAACGGCAAGCTGCTTCCCACTGTCGCCGGCCGATCCGATCTGGACCGCTGGGCGCCGCTTGCCACCGGCGAGTTCCTTCTGGGCTATCCCGATGAGGCACAGGAGGTAGCAGACATGGCGGCGCCGAATGAGATCATGCGTAATGGCACCTTCATGGTCTTTCGCAAGCTT
>DATEFI010000013.1:0-3149 GCA_035280705.1 Rhizorhapis sp.
GACACGCTTTACGGCCGCTATTGGGGCTGCGTGGAGGACGTGCCGTTCCTCCATTTCGAGCTATGCTATTATCAGGCGATCGATATCGCCATCACACGCGGCCTCAAAAATGTGGAGGCTGGCGCCCAGGGCGGTCACAAGCTGGCGCGGGGCTATGGACCCGTCCCGACCTATTCGGCGCATTATATCGCTGATTCTGCTTTCCGTTCAGCGGTGGAAGATTTCCTGGCGCGCGAGCGAGAGGCGGCGGCTCAGGAGCGGGGTTGGCTGGCGGAAAGAACGCCGTTCCGCAAGGGGTGAGGGACTGGGGCGAACCGGTCGTTAACCGCCGCCCCTGCCAGGGACGCGGAAAATCGGGTCAGGTGAAGCGTCTCACTTTACCCATTTCCGGCCCCGCTTCAGGCTGCGCGCCTGCCGGTCTCGTACAGCCAGGCGCGGGCCTGGCGCTGTGCTTCGGCGATTTCGCGGGCCGTCATTTCCTCGGAAATTTCGGCGCGGCAGGCTTGGCCTTCCTCGCTGCCTGCGAGCGCGGCGAGATTGAACCATTTATGCGCCTGGACAAGATCGACCTCCCGGCCCGAGCCGGAGGAATAGGCGATCCCGAGTTCGAAATAAGCGTTGGGATCGCCGCGCGCCGCATCGGCAAGCCGGCTTTCAATCAGGAATGCAGCACTTTTGATACTGTTACCCATGACATTCAACCCTTCGGATATCTTCAGGGTCGACTTTTGAAGGAGGGCTGTGAAAAAATGGTTAACGGTCAAAATACCATGCGATAAGCCGTAATCGGGCACAGGTTACGGCTGCAGAATTATTTCGCCTTTACTTCGATATTGTCGATCAGTCTTGTCCGCCCGATCCTGGCCGCCGCCAGCAGACGGGCCGGTTGTTTCGCATCCGCCACCGGCTGCAATGTCGCCGCGTCCCGCAACTCCACATAGTCGATGGGATCAAAGCCCGCCGCCGCCAGCGAAGCCTTTGCTTTCTCTATCGCCTTGGCGGCATCTCCCCCCTTTTCGATTCGCGCCGCCGCCTGGCCCAGGGCGCGGGGCAGCGCATGAGCGGCCTTGCGCTCTTCTTCGGTCAGATAGGCATTGCGGGAGGAAAGGGCGAGCCCGTCCATGTCGCGCTGGGTAGGAACCCCAAGAATTTCGATGTTGAAATTCAGGTCGTGGGCCATCCGGCGGATGACCGCGAGCTGCTGATAATCCTTCTCGCCAAAGACCGCCACATCGGGCTGGACCTGGTTGAAGAGCTTGGCCACGACCGTTGCGACTCCGTCGAAATGGCCCGGCCGCGCCCCTCCGCACAAGCCTTCGCTGATGCCGCTCACGGAAATGGTGGTCGCGAAGCCCTCCGGATAGACTTCTTCCACGCTTGGCGCCCAGAGCAGGTCGCAACCGCGGTCGGTGAGCAGCTTGACGTCCGTGCCCTCCCGCCGGGGATAGAGTTCCAGATCCTCGTTGGCGCCGAACTGCTTGGGATTGACGAAGATCGAGGCCACCACATGGTCCGCATGGGTCCGCGCCTCGTCGACAAGCGCCAGATGCCCTTCATGCAGCGCGCCCATTGTCGGCACCAGGGCTATCCTTTTCCGCCCGCCATTTCGGAGGCTGCTAACCGCTTCCCTGAGAAGCGCAAGTTCACGGATGATTTGCACGTTGATCAAGGCTCCGATAAGGGGCGGTCATGCCCTGTGATGTTGCTATGCAGCGACAAGATGACAGGATCAAGATCGCGAATCGAACGGGGGAAGAGGCGGGATCATGCCCAACGGACAGCCGCATTATATCGTTTTCGCCAATGAAAAGGGCGGCACCGGCAAGTCGACCACGGCTGTGCATGTTGCAGTTGCGCTCACCATGCAGGGGCACAAGGTCGCCGTGCTGGACCTTGACCCCCGGCAGCGGACCGTCACCCGATACCTGGAGAATCGGGAGGAAACGGTGCGCCGGCGGCAGATCAATCTGCCAACGCCCGTCTATGCCGTTCATCAGGGCGACGTTCTCGCCGAGCTTGAACAGCGGGTGGAATCGCTGGCGGAGGGAATGGATTTCCTGGTGGTGGATACGCCGGGACGGGATGACCGCTTCGCCAAATATATGGCGGCCAGGGCGCATACTCTGGTGACGCCGATGAATGACAGTTTCGTCGATTTTGATCTGATCGGCCAGGTGGACCCCGAAAATTTCAAGGTACGCAAGCTGAGCTTCTATTCGGAGCTGATCTGGGAAGCGCGCAAGTCCAGGGCCAAGGCCGACGGGGTGACGATCGATTGGGTGCTGCTCAGGAATCGCCTGCAGCATATCGAGGCACGCAACATGCGCCGCGTGGGAGACGCCCTGGCTGAATTGTCCAAACGCGTTGGCTTTCGGGTCATTCCGGGTCTTTCGGAGCGGGTGATCTATCGCGAACTTTTCCCCTCCGGCCTTACGCTTCTCGACAAGGGCCATCTGGGCGAACTGGGCGTCAGCCATATCGCCGCGCGTCAGGAGTTGCGGGAAATGGTTTCCGGCCTGTCGCTGCCGCTGGCGACGGAGCACGGCGTTTTCTGATGAGTCTGCTTGTCCTTGCCGCGGTAGCGCTTGTGGGCTGGATGTGGTGGACAGGCCGGCTGCAACGGGTGACGGGGCAGGATGCCATGGCGATCGGCATGGGATTGCTGGGCCTTGTCCTGCTGGCCAAGGGAAAGCCGCTGCTGGGCGTTGCGCCCGCACTGCTGACCGGACTTTACGCGCTCTGGCGCTTCAATCGAGGCGAAAAGGAGCGTAAATCCCGGGAAATCCCGCCGGAGCCGATCGACGTGGCGGAGGCGCGGGCTTTGCTCGGGGTCGATCAACATGCCGATGCGGAGGCAATTCGGGCAGCGCACAGGCGCCTTATTGCGCTAACCCACCCCGATCGGGGCGGCACCGAAGCATTAGCCCGCAAGATCAATGCGGCACGTGACGTGCTGTTGCGTCATCATGGCGAAAAATAGATGTCAGAATGAAGGTGTTCATCCAATGAGTGCTCCTGCGGAAAAGGGGGCGTTATCGTCCCCTTTCGCAAGAGCAGATGAAAAGCAGAAGGACAGAATATGACCCACCAGTTCCACCCTACCTCCCTTCGTGAATATGACATCCGGGGCATTGTCGGGGAAACGCTGA
>DATEFI010000014.1:0-2673 GCA_035280705.1 Rhizorhapis sp.
AGCATGACGCTGTTCATGAATTTGGAAAGCACCTGATCTCCGAACTTGGGATCAGGCAGGATAACCCGCTTCTCGGGGCGACGACGACGTGACATGGCTCTGGTCTCCCCTTCTTACTTCGGACGCTTCGCGCCGTACTTGGAACGGCTCTGCTTACGGTCCTTGACGCCCTGGGTATCCAGAACGCCGCGCAGCACATGGTAGCGCACACCGGGAAGGTCGCGTACGCGGCCGCCGCGGATAAGCACAACGCTGTGCTCCTGAAGGTTGTGGCCTTCGCCCGGAATGTAGCTGATGACTTCGCGCTGGTTGGTCAGGCGAACCTTGGCCACCTTGCGCAGAGCCGAGTTCGGCTTTTTCGGGGTCGTTGTATAGACGCGAGTGCAAACGCCGCGCTTTTGCGGGTTCGCCTCCATCGCGGGGACTTTCGAGCGCGCCTTCTGCGGCTCGCGACCCTTGCGGATCAGCTGGTTAATCGTCGGCATGAAGCCCTTCACCTTTGTCTAGTTACTTTACCGGCCTACCTGCTCCGCTTGGGATATTCCCAATAGAAAAAAGACCCCGGCGGTCCATGACCCCCCAGGTCCGCACAGGCACCCGGCAATGTTCAAGCTCAAAAAAGTCTGCCCTGAAGCGGATGTTCGGGAGCGATTCCCGGCCAGCAAGCCGCAAAGCAGGCGCGCCCTATAGCTCCGGCGCCTCATATGGTCAATGCCAATCGGCCGGGATTTTCAGCCTGTTTCCGTTGCCGGCACGGCCCGCCGGATACGGAATCTACGTAATTACAGCCCCCGCCCCCTGCCCTATTATGTACGTGCGATCTGAACGGGCTTTCAGGCCGCGGATTAACGGAGCCCGCGGCAAAAGAGCTCCTCAAACTGCACCCCGGCGGATGCCCCCTTTTTCCGCCGGGGTTTTTGTTTGATTCGCTTCCGCAACGGACTTTTTTATCAAAGCGGCGGAACCAAATTGCCAAATCGCTCGCTTCATCCTGTCAATCGTTCGACTCGTCATGAGTCGCATGTGGCAGATTCGCTACGCCCCTCCCCCTTTGCTACGGGCCGATTCGGCAAAACGAGAACGAGCGGGTTGGCAAGTGTCGAAAGGCAATCGCCGCGTCTCCGGCCTTTTGGCTGGGGTGCGGAGCTTATTTCCAGAACGGGAGATTTTCCTCCGATCGGGTGGAACCATCCGGTTCCTGAAGATCAGCAGCCGGCTGCAGATGCTGGTTGCTGGCGGCCTTGCGCTCGCCCTGCTCCTCTGGGCCCCCGCCACCATCTTTCTTGCGCTCAGCCAGGCCGATATCGCCCGCGATCGCGTCGCCCTTGAAAAGCAGCAGGCCGCGATTGCCAGTTCGGCGCGCAATGTCAGCAATTACAGGGCGTCTGTCGGAGAGATGGCTGCAGAGCTCGAAGCGCGCCAGGAAAATCTCGAAGAACTGATGAAGAGCCATTTCGGGGACAATCTGCCAGCGGGCGAAGTCATCGGTTCGAAGGACGGCAAGGAAGACCAGGCTTCCCCAAAATCCAAAAAGATCAGCAGCGCCATACCCGAAGCGCGCGAACTGCGCCGGATCGAGGAACAGCAGATCGCCTTTGCCAGCAGGCTGGAGAATGCGGTGGCTCAGCGGACGCGAAAGGTGGAATCCGCCATCCGCAGCTTCGGCCTCAATCCCGCAAGGCTGGCCCGCCAGTCCCGGTCTGGACAGGGCGGCCCCTTCATTCCCTATAATGGAAAGATGCCGGACGGGATGGACGAGCAATTTGCCGGCCTCGGCAAGGCGCTTCATCGGCTGAGCCTTCTTGAGAACAGCTTGCTTGCCATTCCCTCGGGCAAGCCCACCAATGTCGTCATGCTGAGCAGCGGCTTTGGTTACCGGAGCGATCCCTTCAACGGCCATGCGGCCTTTCATGCGGGTCTCGACTTCCGGGGCGCTTATGGTCAGCCGATCCTGGCCGCGGCCAATGGCAAGGTCACTTATGTCGGCCAGCGTTCGGGCTATGGCAATGTCGTAGAGGTCACCCATGGCCACGGCATGATGACTCGCTACGCCCATCTTTCCGGCTTCAACGCCAGGGTGGGACAAAAGGTCGAGCGGGGTCAGCAGATCGCGCGTATGGGTTCCACCGGCCGATCCACCGGAACGCATCTGCACTTCGAAGTCCGCATGAATGGGCAGCCTATCAATCCCCGCCGCTTCCTGGAGGCCAAAGCCGATGTTCTCGAAGTCCAGAAAATCGCCACTCAGCGCTTCGATGACGTCGGCAACAGGGGCTAGAAACGCCCCCTTCTCCATCATTGGCGGCGATGTCGTCATCACCGGCAATATCAGCGCCTCAGCCGATCTGCACATCGATGGCAAGATCGAGGGCGATCTGCGCTGCGCTGCGGTGGTTCAAGGGGCAGACAGCGAAATCCGTGGCAGCATCACTGCGGAAACAGTACGGCTTTCGGGCCTTGTGGATGGTTCTGTCACGGCAAAAGACCTGGTCATTGGGCGAACAGCCCGGGTCACCGGCGACATTGCCTATGAGAATATCACGATCGAACAGGGCGGCCAGATCGTCGGCCAGTTCAGCCATCGCGGAACGGTGAGTCCGGGCGAGTTGAAGCTGATCACCAGCGAGGGGTGAGCGGCGGCTGTTGTCTTTGCTGCCGTTGAGAAAAAGTTGA
>DATEFI010000015.1:0-5737 GCA_035280705.1 Rhizorhapis sp.
TTCCAAAGCGCATAGGCCATGAAAAGGTTGAGCACGATGAAAGCGACGGCGCAAATCCACAGCGTTACGTCAAGCGCCGTATCAATCGAGCCCCAATTGGACGCGATCGGCGTCTTCCACCATGGGCTGACCAGGTGAAAGACAATTGAACCCAGAACGAGCAAGGCGATGGCAATCGCGATTGGCACAGGCTCTCCCCTCCTATGCGGGGCGGTCCATGCCATGTAAACCCGGCCTTGCGTCGACTCGCCACGCGGGAAACAACCATCTCTACGATGGCGACCATATAGCTAAAATCAATGGGATGAAAGCCGCGCTGGTTGGGCCGCTGTTCGGAGCGGGCGAAGACAATTCGCAGGCCCCCTTCATTTTGGAAATAAAGGATAGTTGCTCCGCTCTGGCGGCGAGCAATCTGGACCGGAATTGCTGAATCCTCTACCTAGCTTCCATATAACAAGCGGCTGTTCTCTCAAGGGATGAGATCCCTGTTTCAGGGGAAAGTCATGAGCCTGCATTCCAGAATATTGAGGATGATGCTGAAGGCCGTTTCGCCGCGCGCCCGCGCCGCCCGGATGAAGCAGTTCGAACAGTTCATGCAATTGAAGCCCGGCCAGCGGATCATTGATCTGGGCGGCAGCACCAAGATCTGGAAATTCGTCGATACGCCGCTCAATGTCACCGTGGTGAACCTCGAAAGCCAGCGGATCGACGAGTTTACCTATGGTGCGCATCGTTTCACCATTGCCCGTGGCGATGCGACGGATCTCGGCGGTTTTCAGGACAACAGCTTCGACATCGTCTTTTCCAATAGCTGCATCGAGCATGTGGGCGACAGCGGCAAGCAGGCGGCCTTTGCGCGAGAGGTGCGGCGATTGGCGCCCTCCTATTACATTCAGACGCCCTCTATCCATTTCCCGATCGAGGCGCATACGGGGCTTCCCTTCTGGTGGTATTATCCAGGAGCGGTGAAGCAGGCTTTCATCCGGCGCTGGAAAAGGAAACGGCCCGCCTATGGCGCGATGATCGCGGGTACGCGGGTGTTGAGCAGAGCGACGCTGGAGAACATTTTTCCGGACGGGGAGATCCGTCGGGAACGGGTGCTTGGCCTGGTCAAATCCTATACGGCCTGCCGGCGCGGCGTTGCGGGGACTGAAGGGGGACGGGCCGAAACGGCTTCTCCAGCTCGGGAAGTGAGCTATTCATAAGCTGCCTGTAATACCGCTCACAGAAAATGGCAGGATCGGCCGCCTGGCATAGGCAACAAGTCTAACCGTCCGCCTTTGCGCCTTCCAAGGCTCCCCGCTGCAACTGGTCGCGCTCTATCGATTTGAACAAGGCCGTGAAATTGCCTTCGCCGAAGCCTTCGTCGCCTTTGCGCTGGATGAATTCAAAAAAGACGGGGCCGATCATCGTCTTGGAAAAGATCTGCAGCAGAAGTCGCTGCTTGCCGTTTTCAGTGGTGCCGTCGAGGAGGATGCCCCGTTTCTGAAGTTCGGCGACGGGTTCACCATGGCCAGGCAGCCTTTCCTCAAGCATCTCATAATAGGTGGCGGGGGGCGGAGGCATGAAGGGAGTGCCAAAGCCCTTTAGCCTATCCCAGCAATGGATGAGATCGTCGCAGAGGAATGCGATGTGCTGGATGCCTTCGCCATTATATTCGCGCAGGAACTCCTCGATCTGACCGCCGCCTTGCTTGGCTTCTTCATTGAGCGGGATCCGGATCTTGCCGTCCGGGGCGGTCATCGCGCGGCTGGTGAGGCCGGTATATTCGCCTTTGATGTCGAAATAACGGATTTCGCGGAAATTGAAGACGCGTTCGTAGAAACGCGCCCAATGGTCCATGCGTCCGCCATAGACATTGTGAGTCAGATGATCGATGAGCTTGAGGCCAGCGCCCGGCGGGTGGCGGTCCACGCCCTCCAGATATTCGAAATCAATGTCATAGATGGACAGGGCATCTCCATAGCGATCGATAAGATAGATGATCGCCCCGCCAATGCCGCGGATCGCGGGAAGATGCAGTTCCATCGGCCCCGTACGGGTTTCCACCGGCTCCGCGCTCCGTTCCAGCACCCGTTCATAAGCGAGCCTGGAATTGCGGACGCGAAAGCCCATGCCGCAGGCGGAAGGGCCATGTTCCGCGGCGAAATAGGCGGCCGGGGAGCGGGGTTCATAATTGGCGATCAGGTTGATCTCTCCCTGACGCCATAGGTCGACATCCTTCGACCTGTGCCGGGCAATCCGGATGAACCCCATTGCCTCGAAGACGGGCTCCAGCAGTCCCTTCTCCGGCGCGCAAAATTCAATGAACTCGAAGCCGTCGAGGCCGATGGGATTATGTTCGTCAGACGTCATGACGCGGGACTCAAATGGTTGCAAATGTAACTATATAGCCAATTTGCACATTTGTCGAGCAGTCCCCCGCCCGTGCTGGGCGGCTTGTGCTAAGCGGCGTCCTGATCGAGGTCAGGAGAGGCGGCGGCGGCTTCGATCTCGGCTGCCTTGGCTTCGACCAGGCTGACGATGTGTTCGATCATTTCGGCATCCTGCACATGATGGTCGGTGACGCCCGACAGATAGACCATATGCTTGCCATTGCCGCCGCCGGTAATGCCGATGTCGGTTTCGCGGGCTTCTCCGGGGCCGTTGACCACGCAGCCAAGGACCGAGAGAGAAAGGGGCGTGTGGATATGCTTCAGCCGCTCTTCCAGCACCTGCACGGTGCGGATGACGTCGAAGCCTTGGCGGGCGCAACTGGGGCAGGACACGACGCGCACGCCGCGGGTGCGGATGCCGAGCGACTTCAGAATTTCGTAGCCAACGCGCACTTCCTCCTCCGGCTCGGCTGAGAGGGAGACGCGGATGGTATCGCCTATTCCGGCCCAGAGGAGGTTGCCTATGCCGATGGCGCTCTTGACAGTGCCGCCGATAAGACCGCCCGCCTCTGTGATGCCCAGGTGGAGCGGGCAGTCGACGGCTTCGGCAAGGCCCATATAGGCTGAGACGGCTAGGAAGACGTCGCTCGCCTTTACCGCCACCTTATATTCGTGGAAGTCCTGATCCTGCAGCAGCTTGATATGGTCGAGCGCGCTTTCAACCAGCGCCTCCGGACAAGGCTCCCCATATTTTTCGAGCAGATCCTTTTCCAGACTGCCCGCATTGACGCCGATGCGGATGGCGCAGCCATTTGCCTTTGCGGCATCCACCACTTCCTTGACCCGGCTCTCGCTGCCGATATTGCCCGGATTGATGCGCAGGCAGGCAGCCCCCGCGTCGGCGGCCTCAAGCGCCCGCTTATAATGGAAATGGATGTCGGCGATGATAGGCACACGGGCGGCGCGGACAATCTGCCTGAGCGCTGCGGTCGATTCCTCGTCAGGGCAGGAGACACGGATCAGGTCGGCTCCAGCTTCCTCGCAGCGCCGGATCTGATCGATCGTAGCCCTCGCGTCGGAGGTGAGCGTATTGGTCATGGTCTGCACCGTAACCGGCGCGTCGCCGCCGACCGGAACAGTGCCGACCATGATCTGGCGGGACTTCCGCCGTTCAATATCGCGCCAGGGGCGTAGGGACATGAGAATTGGCTCGCCGTTACTACTTAACGCGCCATATAGACGCGCCAATGCCCTAATCCAACCTTCGAATGCTCTGGAGCGGCTTCTGCCGGTAGGGCCGTTGCTTAGAAGCGCGCCGTGATGGAGGTTGCCACCATGTCGACATTGCCGCTGCTGCGGGACAGTGTATGAACGCCGGCGAGGCCGCCAAAAAAGCTGTCCGTCCGGTCCATCAACTGTTTCTCGATGAAGACATGGGCCAAAGAGACATTGATCGACAGATGATCGCTGAGGTCATAGGTCGCGCCCATTGTCGCCCAGGTGCGGTCGCCATCGGGCACACGGGTGCTGAGCAAATCGGCATTGGTGGGCGTCTTGTCGAACATCGCCCCCGCGCGAAGGGTCAGCCTGTCCGAAAGCTGATGCTCCGCTCCCAGCGCGATGCTCCAACTGTCCTTATAGTCCATCTCCTTGATGAGCTTGCCGCCGGTTTCGGGACGGATATCGAGACGTTTGAAGACGGACCAGTTATAGAAGCGGCCCGTGGCCATAAGCCGGGTGTGCGCATTGACGCTGAATGCCGCGCTGGCGGTCACAATGTCCGGCAGGCTGAGCGGAGCTTCCACGGCCTGCACGCCATTGGCGGCGGAGAGCGATCCCAGAAGGCCGTTTATGCTTTGACTTCCTGACAATCGGTGCTCCATCCCGGAGCGATAATGGACACCCAGTTGAGCAGGTCCGATCCTCGCAAGGATGCCGATATTCCAGCCCAGCGAGAGGTCGTCACCTTCCACCCTATATCGTGCATCAGGTGCGGACGGACTGAGGTTGGGCAGGGCGTTTGTGAGCTCGACATCGGCATATTGGATGTCGATCCCGCCACCGATGGACAAGGATTCGTTCAACCGGAGGGCAAGGCTCGGCTGGACATTATAGGTCTTCAGGTCCGAACCCAGCGAATCATAGCGGCCGAAAAAATCGGAATCATATTCAAGCTTCAGCCCGAAGGGCGCGCTGATGCCGAGTCCGAGCCAAAGCGGCGTTCCATCCACATGAGCGGAAGCATAAAAGGAAGGAATTGGCACGGCATCGGCAAAGGGATTTCCCCCGCCATTTCCCGCTATGGCGATTGGACCGCTCTGTCCCGGCAAGGTGCGGATGGACCCTTTATTGGCCTGTCTGCTATTGATGAAGATCAGGGTTCCGCCAGTCGAGATCTGAAGACCTTCCAATTCGGTCATTCCGGCGGGATTGTAGAAAATGGTGGAAGGGTCGTCCGCGGCAGCGGCTCCGCCGGAAAAGGCGCGGCCGGTTTCCTTCGGCGATTGTTCCTGCAAGTAAAAGCCGCCGGCCATGGCTGGAGCAGCGGCAGTTGTGGCTGATAATAGTCCAATAACAAGGCAGTAGCTGCGTAAGGACAGCATGAATTTCAGTTCCCCCATTATCTGAAGTTGCTCAGCTGCATATGAGCTACCCGGCGGTCCCTCTAAACGTCTTCAAGTCATTTGCAATAGCCGTTGCAATATCTCCGATGCTGTCCGCGACCTTAACATAACGGAAGGACGGCCATAGAAATGCGCTTGGGATGAACGGAGGGAGGCCGTAAATGTTAGTTCAATTTGTCCTCTTATTCGCCGGAGTTTTCATAATGCTTAATCCAGACTCCGCAACTGGACATGAGACGAGCCGTGGCGGCGATTGGCGCCTGGTCATTCATGGTGGGGCCGGAACCATGTCGCGCGATCGGATCACGCCTGAACAGGATCGCGAGATCAGAGCGGCGCTTGGCCGCGCGCTGGATGCCGGAGCTGCCATTCTGTCGCAGGGCGGATCGGCCCTGGATGCAGTAGCGGAAAGCGTCAAGGTGCTGGAGGACGATCCCAATTTCAATGCCGGTCGCGGAGCGGTTCTCACCTATGATGGGGAGATCGAGCTTGATGCCTCCATCATGGACGGCCGCACGCGAAGCGCGGGGGCGGTGGCCGGTGTATCGACTACTAAAAACCCCGTTCTGCTCGCGCGGCGGGTGATGGAGGCCAGCCCGCATGTGTTCCTCAGCCGCAAGGGCGCCGACCGGTTCGCGATGGAGCAGGGACTCGAGCAGGTCGATCCTTCCTATTTCGAAACGCCCGAGCGCCGGCGGCAGTGGCAGGAATTCCGGGCACGCAAGGTCGGCTATTTCG
>DATEFI010000016.1:0-9855 GCA_035280705.1 Rhizorhapis sp.
AGCGCATCGTCCAGGAGCGTACGGCCGAATTGCGGCAGCTCAATGAGGAGCTGGAGGAGCGCACGCTGCAGCTGGAAATCTCCGAACGCGAGCTTAGAGGAGCAAAGGAGAAGGCGGAAGAAGCCACCCGGGCGAAAAGCCAATTCCTTGCCAATATGAGCCATGAGATCCGCACCCCGATGAACGGAGTGATCGGGGCGTCGGACCTGCTTGGCGAGACGGAGCTGACCCCCGCGCAACGCGAATATCTTCAAATGATCAGCCAGTCGGCGGAATCCCTTCTTCACCTCATCAATGACATCCTTGATTTTTCCAAGATCGAGGCGGGGCGGCTGGAGTTGGAAAATGCTCCCTTCCATCTGCGCGATGAACTGGCCGACACCATGCAGGCATTCGCAGGCCGGGCAACGGAAAAGGGGCTGGAACTTGCCTGCCATGTCGCGTTCGACGTGCCCGACAATCTGATGGGCGACCGGCACCGGCTGCGGCAGGTGCTGGTCAACCTCGTCGGCAACGCGCTTCGCTTTACCGACAAGGGAGAGGTTTTGCTGGACGTGCGGGCGGTCCGGCGGGGCGACCGTCATGTCGGGTTGGACTTCAGGGTCAGCGACACAGGAACCGGCATTGCCCTCGATAAGCAGAAAATGATCTTCGAAGCCTTTTCGCAGGCGGACGCTTCCTTCACGCGGCGTTATGGTGGCACCGGGCTTGGCCTTTCCATTGCCTCGCAACTGGTCATGCTGATGGGCGGCCAGCTGAAGGTTGAGAGCCAGGCCGGAAAAGGCAGCACATTCCGTTTCAGCCTGCCTTTTGAATTGGCCGAACAAGCGGCGCCCAGCGAGCAGGCCTTGCAGCCAAGCCTGCATGGATTGCCGGTGCTGGTGGTCGACGACAATGAGACAAACCGCCGCATTCTTGAAGAGATGCTGCGGGGCTGGGGCATGCGGCCGCATACTGCCGAGAGCGGCACGCATGCGCTGGCGACATTGCGGCGGATGGTTGGCGCAGGGCGGCCATATAAGCTGGTGCTGCTCGACATGATCATGCCGGTCATGGATGGCCTTGCCGTCGCGGATGCCATCCGCGCCGATCCGGAGCTGGGGAATCCCGGCATCATCATGCTCTCTTCCGCGCATAAGGCCGATGTGGCGCGCCGTGCCGAAGCGATCGGCATCAACCATTTCCTGCTGAAGCCCGTACGCCAATCGGAACTGCTGGAGACCATTTTTGCCGTCTTGGGCGTTACTGCTGATGAAGCGGCGCTTCCTTCGGTGCAGGTCGAGCATGAAGTGAGGCCGCTCAAGGTTCTGGTGGCCGAGGACAATGCCGTGAACCAGCGCCTTGCGCAGCGGCTTTTGGAGCGCCGGGGCCATGAGGCCACCATCGTGGGGGACGGTGCGGAGGCGGTGACGGCGCTGTCGAACGGATCGTTCGATCTCGTCCTGATGGATGTTCAGATGCCGAATATGGATGGCTTCCAGGCAACGGCCGCCATCCGGCAGAGGGAAAAGGAGACGGGACATCACATCCCGATCATCGCCATGACGGCCCATGCGATGCGTGGCGACAAGGAACGCTGCCTGGCGGCGGGGATGGACGGCTATGTTTCCAAGCCGCTCCGTTCAGAAGATTTTTACGCAGCGATTGAGGGCCACTGGGATGTGGCGGCCGGATTTCAGGATGAAACACGGGGCAGGAAGGGGAAGAGCAGGAAAGGAGGGCTTGAGTCATGATCAAGCTTCTGGATTGGGAGCGAGCGCTCGAAAATGTGGACGGCAGCCAGGAACTGCTCCTGGAACTGGCGAAGCTGTTCATCGAAAGCTGCCCCGACATGATGAGGCAGATTCGCGATGCCATCATCATTGGCGATGCACCTGCGCTGCATCGCGCAGCCCACAACATCAAGGGCTCGGCGCGTATTTTCGCGGCTGGCGCGGTGGTGAACGATGCAATGCGTCTGGAAGCGATGGGCGCGGAGAATGACCTGAGCAAGGCCAGCGAATGTTTCGCGGCGCTGGAAAGCAGCGTCTCGCAACTCTCTGCCGCTCTTGCCGAGCGGATCGGCCGTACCGGCGCGGGGGAGAAAAAGGGGCTTTAGATAGCAGAGACGAGGATTCTGCCATGACGAGCAAGCACATCACTGTCCTTCTGGTGGAAGATAATCCCCTCTATGTCCGGCTGATCCAGCGCCTGCTCGGCCGTTCGGATCATCCGATCTTCGATGTGCAGACCGCCGCCAATCTGGGGGACGCCATCGACCGGATCGGCAAGGGCGGCATCGACATCATCCTGCTTGATCTGATGTTGCCCGACAGTGCGGCGCTCGACACATTTTACCGCCTTCATCCCCATGCTCTTGACACGCCGATCATCATCCAGAGCGCGATGGACGACGTCACCCTTGCCAGCAAAGCGGTGGAAGGAGGGGCGCAAGACTATCTGCTGAAGGATTCGATCAATGGCGTATCGCTCGTGCGGTCGATTCATTATGCCATGGAGCGAAAGCATGCGCGGGGTGCGGAATGGTCATCCGCCATGCTGCACCTTGCTCAGCAGCAGTTCCTGAAGGCAGCCTATATTGCGGGATTGGATGACAATATCCGCCAGCGGCTGCTGTTCCCGGAGCGCGCCCAGATCGCGGCGCTGCCGTTCAAGCGGGACGAAGGCGGCCATGTGGAGACGGTCTTTGCCTATCGGGTGCAGCATGTGCTCACCATGGGACCCACCAAGGGAGGCATCCGCTATCATCCTGAAGTCAATCTTGGCGAAGTGGCCGCGCTTGCGATGTGGATGACGTGGAAATGCGCGCTAACCAAGCTGCCGTTCGGAGGCGCCAAAGGCGGCATCCGGGTGGACCCGGCAATGTTGAGCTGGGGCGAGATGGAGCGCCTGACGCGGCGCTATACCTCCCAGTTCATCGACATTCTTGGGCCTGACAGAGACATTCCGGCCCCCGATATGGGCACCGACGCGCAGGTCATGGCCTGGATCATGGACACCTATAGCGAGCATGTTGGCCATTCCGTGCCATCGGTGGTTACCGGCAAGCCGATCGTGCTTGGAGGATCGCAGGGGCGGCATGAGGCGACGGGCAGGGGGCTCGTCTATCTGATCGAGGATCTCTGTGATCAAATGAACATCAAGCTGCGGGGCGCGCGGGCGGTAGTCCAGGGATTCGGCAATGTGGGCGCACATGCGGCGACTTTTCTGGCGGAAGCAGGGGCAAAGGTCATTGGCGTGAGCGATGTCAGCGCGGCTTTGTATGACGGGAACGGCCTGGCGGTTCAGAAGCTGAGAGAATTCGCTTTCCAGAACCGGCTGCTCTGGAATTGCCCGATCGGAGAAAAAATCTCCCGGCAGGAACTGCTGGAATTGGACTGCGAGATATTGGCGCCCTGCGCTCTTCAAAACCAGATCACAGCGGACAATGCTGGCAGGATCAAGTGCCAGATACTGGCCGAGGGCGCGAACGGTCCCACCACATTGGAAGCCGACGAGATATTGAAGGATCGGGGAATCACCGTGCTTCCCGATATTCTATCGAATGCGGGAGGTGTGATCGTTTCCTATTTCGAATGGGTGCAGGGCCTGCAGAATCTGATGTGGCCGATCGAAGAGATCAATGCGCGGATGCGGTCCATACTGACGGATGCGCTGGCCCGCACGCAGCGGAGAGCGTCCGCCGAAAAGGTGGACTTGCGCACCGCCGCGATGATCGAGGCGCTGAGCCGCGTGGGCGACGCCAATATGTTGCGCGGCATTTATCCGTGACCATGGCGCGGGTTTTGACCCTCTCAAAGGGCCGCGAGCAGTTCCGCGACCAGCGGATCGCTGTGCCAAGGGGGGCGGATTGCCCGGCGAACCTCAATTGCCGCGAGATCGCCGTCAAAATCTATCCGCTTGATCCCGCCGAGCCTCATGAGAGCGCCTGCCGAGGAGTCGAACATGCAGGCAAAGCCCAGACCATTGCGAAGGCTGGTCAGCATCAGGCCGAAATTATCTGTCTCCGTAGCGACGGAGCAGCGCCCGAGACCAGCTAACTCCGTTGCCTGATCGATCAGCAATTGCAGCCTATGAGATCCCTGCCGGATGAGCGGAAAGTTCAAAAGGTCGGCCGCCGTGACCTGCTCCTGCCGCGCAAGAATATGATCCTGCGCCACAAAGAAGGCGAGCGGTTCGTGCCACATCAGCACCGTGTCCAGGTCGGATGGAGGCTCGAGGGCATAGAAAAAGCCGATATCGACGGTACAGTTT
The DNA here is from genome assembly GCA_035280705.1 of Rhizorhapis sp. Classification (GTDB taxonomy): domain Bacteria; phylum Pseudomonadota; class Alphaproteobacteria; order Sphingomonadales; family Sphingomonadaceae; genus Rhizorhapis. The sequence goes on from DATEFI010000016.1 coordinate 4,255, forward strand.
CGCATCTTTTCCGCAACAGCATCGGCCGTGAAGGTGTCGAGATCCAGATCGATGGCGATCTCCGGATGTTGTTCCTCGAACTGTCCGAGCGCTTCCTGAAAATAGCGCAAAATATCGCTATGGGCGGCGATGACGAGCTTCCTGCCTGGAGGTGCGGATTCCGGCCCTTTCATCTCCTCGATCAGCCGGTCGCGTGCAGCCAATATCTCGGCGGTATGACGAAAAGCCCTTTCTCCTTCTGGCGTCAATATGGAGGCCCCGCCACGAACGCGTTTGAATAATTGATGTCCCAGCCGTTCCTCCAGTTGCCGCACATGATCGCTTATCGCGACCTGCGACACGTCGAGTTGCCTGGCGCATGCACGGAAGCTTCCATGCTCTACAATCAGGGCGAAGATTTCGAGCTGGCGGAGAGTGATGCTGGCCATGACTTAGGTGCTAGGGGAAAATTTTCTCTCCGATAAGTGAAAACTTTACCCGACCAGACGTGCGGGGCAGAAGCGTGTTTCGCGCGATGCTGCCTTGGCGCGCGGCGCCAGCGAATGAGGTCCCGTGGCCATTTCTCCATCGTAAAAATGCGTAATTCCTTTGTGCCGAAAACCCTCTATTAAATTTTGTAGTAGACTTTATTCATTGGGCGAGGGGGGAGGCTGATCCACGCTGCTTGCCTCTCGGGGAGGCTCATGATCGACAAATACCGGGAACTTGATCTCAATCTGTTCATAGTGTTCGACGCACTTCTCACCCATGGCAGCGTATCCCGAGCTGCGCGTGAGCTTGGCCGCAGTCAAAGCGCGATAAGCCATGCCCTGGGCCGTTTGCGGGCTTATTTCGGGGACGAACTCTTCGTAAAAACCCAGGAAGGCGTGATGCCAACCGAAAGGGCGACCGAATTGGCCGAGGCCGTGCGAGCCTTTGTGGCTCATGCCGATTCAGCCTTGCTTCGGGCGGCCCCCTTTGTGCCGCAGTCGAGTCATCGTACTATCAATTTGGGTTTAGGCGACACGGTAGAGTTGACAATGCTGCCTTCGCTGCTGAGCGCTCTGCGTGCGGAGGCGCCAGACTGCTCTATCGATAGCCGCGCCTACACACGGGAAGGAATGGAGCAAGCCCTTGCCAGTGGTACGGTTGATCTCGTTCTGGGCGTGCCCGTGCCTCTTTCGGCCAATATCCTCCAGCAAAAACTCTGCGAGTATCGCTTTTCAGTGATCGTGGCGCCTGATTGTCCTTTGCAAGGCCCTATCACACCCCAGCAATTCAGCCGGCAGAAGGAAATAATAATCCTTCCCATGGCAACGGATCGTCACAGATTGGCTGAGGCTCTTAACGCCGCGGGTATAAGGCGGAACGTCGCGGTGAGGACCCAGCATGCGCTTATCGTGCCACATCTCGTAGGATCCAGCAGCGAATATATCGCCGTTGTTCCCCAGCCCGTGGCGCAAGTCTACCAAGAGAGATTCAATCTGAGGATAGTGGAAACGGATTTCCAGCTTCCCTCATTTTCCGTGTGTCAATTTTTCCACCGGCGGGCGAAAACCGATCCTTTCAACATGTGGCTCCGCCGGTTGATCCAGCGCATATTCTCGCAGCAGTCCTCCTCCCATTATTCTCAGTCTCGGATCGAACGGAGCGCCGGAGTGCCGTGCGTAGCTGATCTATGATCGAGCCGCTTGGCCACATAGCGATGCATGCATAAGCCTTATGCATCATTTAAGCATGCTTTTGCCGCTGAACGCCTTAATCTGCCTCAAGCAGGACCCGCTCTAGTGGGGTTTTGAGCGCCTGCTGGCGGGGAGGGCACTGGCCGCCCTTCCCGCCTATCTCTTCCACACAGGCTGACGACTTTTCAGGACTGGGAATGAAGGGTGCTTGGCCTGGCGATCTCGCCCAGTGCCTCGCCCGCATGGGCCGGACTGGCTCCAGACGCAAGATCGCTGATCGACACGATGCCCACCAGCCTCTTGTCCCGGTTTACGACCGGCAAGCGCCGAACCTGTATGTCCGCCATATTATCGAGCACATCGTCCACATCCTCGTCCTCGAAACAGTAGCGGACTTCGTTGCTCATGATCTCCTGAACCGGCGTCGATGGGCCACGCCCTCGAGCGATGGCCCGGATCGCAATATCGCGATCAGTGATCATGCCCACCAGCCGATCCTCTTTGGACACCGGCAGAATACCGGAATCGATATCCGCCATCGTGGTGGCTGCTTCCTGTATCGGTTCTTCAGCGTTCACGGTTCTGACGTCGCGCGACATGCATTCCATGATTTTCATCCGGCCTCTCCTTGTCCCGATGGTTCACTCGTAAGAAAGGATGCCCTCAGGACTGGTTCCATTGAAACTGCACCAAATGGCGCAAGGGCGGCTGGCCTAATGTTCGGGCAGGGCCTGCCGGGCTATGCCCCATCCGGCAAGGGCGCGGCTGCGGGCGCGTTCGAGCAGCAGTTGCACGTCCCTGACGGTAAAGCGGGACGCTTTCTCGATGTCGCCCAGTTCCTCCCAACTAAGCGGCGCAGCCACTGGCGCCTCATCCCGCGCCCGCACAGCATAGGGCATGATGGCGGTCGAACCCCGCTGATTGCGTAGCCAATCGACGAAGATGCGGCCCTTGCGGCGCGCCTTCGACATGGTGGCGGTGAAGCGGTCGGGCTCTGCTTCCGCCAAGGCGGTCGCAAAGCGCCGCGCAAAGTCAGTGACCAGCGGCCATTCGGCCTCTGGACTCAAAGGCACGATGACGTGCGCGCCCTTGCCGCCGGTGAGCATCGGGAAGGTGACAAGGCCCATGTCGGAAAGATGCCGCCGCAAGTCCCTGGCAGCCTTTTTTACCATTTCGAAATCCAGCCCCTCATCAGGGTCCAGGTCGAATACCATCCGGTCTGGCCTTTCGACATCGCCCGCAAGGGAACCCCATCCGTGAAACTCGATCGTTCCCATCTGGACACAGGCAGCGATTCCATCGGCGTCATTGATGCACAGATAGGGTTCGGTGCCGCCATCCTTTTCCCGGATATCGACATGATGGACATGCTCGCCAAAGCTTCCGGCGTCGTGCTTCTGGAAAAAACATTTCTTGGCTCGTCCCTGCGGGCAACGGACGAGGCTGATGGGCCGGTTCGCCATCCAGGGCAGTATGACGGCTGAAACCGCCGCATAATAATCGGCGAGTTCGCCCTTGGTTATGCCTGAGCCCGGAAAGATGATGCGATCCCGATTGCTGATCTTGACGCTGGAAGCGGGCGGGTCAGCGACTGGCGCGGGCATTTCGGGCACGACCTCCTTTGCGGGCTTGTCGCTTCGCAAGCCGAGGAAACTCCCATGGCGGACGACGCCATCGGCTGTGAATTCGGTGAAGGCGACTTCCGCCACCATCTTGGGCTCTATCCAGCGGACATGCCTCCGCTCAGAAGCCGGTACGTCAAGCGCTGGCTTGTCACGCGCAAACTTATCCATCTTGTCGCGCAGGCCATGGAGCATCGCAGTGTCGAAGCCAGTGCCGACCCGTCCCTTGTAGCGCAACGCCTCCCCCTCATATTGTGCGAGCAGAAGGGAGGAAAAGGGGCGGGCCCTGGCCGAGCTGGGGGTCCAGCCGACGATGACGAATTCCTGCCGCAGGGTGCATTTTACCTTCAGCCAGCTCATCGTCCGGCGGCTTGCATAAGGCGCATCGGCGCGCTTCGACACAATGCCTTCCTGCCCGGCTTCACACATGGCGCGGAGCAGTTTTTCTCCTTCGCCCACCACATGTTCGGCATATTGGATCGCCGCGCCGCGGTTCTGGGGGAGGAGCCCGCGAAGTCTTTCCTTGCGGAGAATATTGGGCTGTCTGGTGAGGTCCTCGCCGTCCATTTCCAGAAGGTCGAAAGCAAAAAAGGTGAGACCCTTCGCTTTCCCCTTGAGAGCGGCCTGCAGCCCGGAGAAGTCGGGCTTGCCTTGGTTGTTCAGCCAGACGACCTCTCCATCGATGAGAGCGGAGCCAGTGTCGATATTCTTCGCCGCCGCGACGACCTCCGTGAACTTCTCCGACCAGTCAAGGCCCGACCTTGTATAGGCCCGTACCTCTCCGCCGCCGATGGCGAGCAGGCAGCGATACCCATCATATTTCAGTTCGTGCAGCCACTGATTGCCTGGTGGGGCATGGTCGACCAGCGTCGCAAGCTGGGGCGAACGGAATTTGGGAAGCTTCGACGCCCCTCGCTTCGGCGGTTTCGGCTTGGGCAGCGGCCGGGCTTTTACATTGCTCGCGATTTCCTGCATCGTGCGCCCGGTCTTGACGCTGGTGAGCGCCCGGCCGGTCAGCAGGTCGCCCGAGCCTGCAAATTCGTCCTCCACCTTCCGCAGCAGCCAGTTCTCGCGCTTTTCGCGGGGCTTGCCCTTCAGGCGGATGAGCAGCCATTCCCCTTTCATCCTCTCGCCATGCAGGATGAAGTGCAGATGGCCCTTCTGAAGGTCGGTCGCCTTCTTGCCCTTGACCGGTTCCCAGGTGCCACGGTCCCAGAGCATGACAGTGCCGCCGCCATATTCCTTTTCCGGGATGATGCCCTCAAAGGTGGCATAGTCTAGCGGATGGTCCTCGGTGCGGACCGCAAGCCGCTTGTCGGCGGGGTCCAGGCTTGGTCCGCGGGTCACCGCCCAACTTTTGAGAACGCCGTCCATCTCGAGCCGCAGGTCCCAATGCAGGCGGGTGGCATCATGTTTTTGAACAAGGAAGCTGTTGCCCTTGGCCGCCGCCCGCTTGCCGCGCGGTTCAGCGGTTTTCGTAAAATCGCGCTTGGCATTGTACAGGGCAAGCGGATCTGCCGTCGTGGCCATGGATCATGCCCTCTTGCGGGCCTTGGGCGCAGGCTTGGCAGGGGACGGCTTTGCCTTGGGAGCAGCCTTGCGCGTTGCCGGTTTCTTGGGCGGAGCAGCCGCTGCCTCGGGCTTTTCAATGGACCGCTTCAGCGCCGCCATCAGGTCGATGACATTGGAGCCGCTCGGCCGCGCAGGCTCTTCCTCGGGCGTCACCTTGCCGCCCTTGGCCTTCAGCTTCCGGGCCACGAGATCTTTCAACGCATCGACATAGCGGTCATGAAAGGCATCGGGTTTGAAAGCTGCGGTTTTCTTCTGGATCAGCGCTTCGGCAAGCTCCAGCAGTTCCTCGTCCGGCTTTATGTCGCCAATATCGCGGAAATAGGACTGCGCCTTGTTGACCTCGTCGGCATAGCGCAGCGTTTCCAGGACCATGCCCCTGCCGCAAGGTTTGAGGCTCACCACATATTCGCGTCCGCGCAGGGTAAGTTGGCCCAGACCCACCTTTTTGGCGCGCCTCAGCGCCTCGCGCAGGACGACGAAGGCTTCCTCGGCCAAGTCATCGGCCGGGACCACATAATAGGGCGTTTCATAATAGAGCACGTCGATCTCATCCAGGTCGACGAACTGCGTCAGTTCCAGCGTCTTCTTGCTTTCCAGCTTGACCGCTTCCACCTCTTCAGGATCGAGCAGCACATAGCTTCCCTTTTCATATTCGAAACCCTTCAGGATTTCGTCAGCTTCGACAGGGCCGATGCCCGGCACTACCTTTTCATATTTGATGGGTTTGCCGGAAGGTTCGTGGATTT
>DATEFI010000017.1:0-2230 GCA_035280705.1 Rhizorhapis sp.
GCACCAGCTTTTCATTTGAATGATTTGGCGCTATGGCGGCGCGATTTTTGATCTTGTTGGGATTCTATGGCGAAAGAAGAATTGCTTGAGATGCGCGGTCAGGTTGTGGAGCTTCTCCCCAACGCGATGTTCCGCGTGAAATTGGAAAACAACCATGAAATTCTTGGCCACACGGCGGGCAAGATGCGCAAGAACCGCATCCGCGTGCTGGTCGGCGACGAGGTTCTTGTCGAGCTTACGCCCTATGACCTGACCAAGGGCCGGATCACCTACCGCTTCAAGTGAGGGATTTGACCGGCATTCGCCTTCTCTTGCCAAAGCAGAAGCCCGCCGGTGCCCCCATTTCTGGACTCATGCTCTTGCAGGAACGCGTGACTCCATGCGCCTGATTCTGGCTTCCGCCTCACCTCGCCGCCTCGATCTGCTCGCGCAGATCGGCATCATCCCGAATGCCGTTGACCCTGCGGACATCGACGAGAGCGTCCTTGCGGGTGAGCGGCCGGAGGATCATGCCCGCCGCCTCTCGGCGGAAAAGGCCGAGGCGGTGGCCATGCGCCACTCCGGCGCATTCATTCTGGCGGGCGATACGGTTGTTGCGGTCGGCCGCCGCATTCTGCCCAAGGCCGAAACCGAGGAGCAAGCGCGGCAATGCCTCCAGCTTCTTTCGGGCCGCCGCCATCGCGTGCACAGCGCCATCAGCCTGATCGACGCAAGTGGCAGGGCACATCATCGGCTTTCGACGAGCATCGTCAGCTTCAAACGCCTGCACGGGCGCGAGGTCGACGGCTATATCGCGAGCGGCGAGTGGCATGGAAAGGCCGGGGGCTATGCCATTCAGGGTCATGCGGCCGGCCTGATCCGCGGCATTTCCGGCAGCTATAGCGGGATTGTCGGCCTGCCACTGTATGAAGTCCGCACCCTCCTTCTTGCCTCGGGCTATGCCAATGGCTGAGTGGCTCTATGAAGAAGGCATAGGCGAAAGCCGGGCCGCGCTCGTCGACAAGGGCGAAATTCTTGAGGCCTGCATAGAGCGGGACGGCAAGCAGGCGCTGGCAGGAACAATCGCTTCGGGCCGCCTCGTGCGCACCATCATTCCGCGCCGCCGGGGGATCGTCCGTCTGGACAGCGGGGAAGAAACGCTGCTGGAGCCCATACCCCCCAGGATTGCCGAGGGCGCCGCCCTGCTCGCCGAAGTGTTGCGCGAGCGGATCGGCGAAGAAGGGCGCGACAAGCTCGCCAAGGTCCGTGTGGCGCCACCAGGGTCCAAGCCACAGCCTGGCCCCTCGCTATATCAGCGAATGATTGCCACGGGCATTCCAGTCTCTCCCTGCCCTGCTCACGGCCCCGACCGGCTGGAGGAGCATGGCTGGGGCGAATTGATGGAAGAGGCGATGAGCGGCGAAGTCGGCTCGGAAACCGCCTCTTTGCGAATCTTCCTGACGCCCGCCATGACCCTGATCGATGTGGACGGCAGCCTGCCGCCCGCCCAGCTTGGCCCGAAGGGCGCGGCGCTTGCAGCAAGGGCAATCCGGCGAATGGGAATAACCGGTTCCATCGGCATCGACCTGCCCACCATGAACAACAAGGACGAGCGGCAGGTTGCGGCCAATCTTTTCGACAAGCACCTGCCCCAGCCTTTTGACCGCACGGCGGTCAATGGCTTCGGTTTCCTTCAGGTCATTCGCAAGCGTGAGCGGCCATCCCTGCCGGAAATCCTTCGCGAGGACGCCGAATTGACCGCCGCCCTCTCGCTCCTCCGCCGTGGCGAGCGTCACGGCAATGGAGGCCCGGTAACCCTGGTGGGCGCACCAGCCGTGATTGCGCGTCTTCGCAGGGCCAAGCCATGGCTTGCCTTGCTGGAACGCCGCCGGGGAGGCCCCGTCGCCTTGCGCGCGGACGAAGCGCTCTCCATATCCGGCTGCTATGCAGAATAGGAAGTCCAGATCCGCCGCCTGTCCGGTCTGCAGAAAACCGCAAACCCCGGAATTCCATCCTTTCTGCAGCCGTGGCTGCCGCGACCGCGACCTGCTCAACTGGCTGGGCGAAGGCTATAAAGTGCCCGGCCCGCCGACTGATGAAGATAGAGAAACAAACGGAGAAAATGGGGTGGACAAAGCCCCATAGCCCCGCCTATAGGCACTGCTCCCGACGCGCTCGCGGATTCACGCGAAGGCGCTTCTAGCCCGGGTAGCTCAGTTGGTAGAGCATGCGACTGAAAATCGCAGTGTCG
>DATEFI010000018.1:0-2129 GCA_035280705.1 Rhizorhapis sp.
GAACCAGCGGTCGCAGCACAAGAACAGGGCGGAGGCGATGAACATGCTCCGCGCCCGCCTTTATGAAGCCGAACTGCAGCGGCGCGAAGCAGAGGCAAGCGCCACCCATGCCGCCAAATCAGACATTGGCTGGGGCCACCAGATCCGCTCCTATGTGCTTCAGCCCTATCAGATGGTGAAGGACCTCCGCACAGGCGTGGTCTCCACCTCGCCGGACGACGTGCTCGACGGAGCGCTCGATCCCTTCATGGCCGCCGCCCTGTCGCAGCGGGTGACCGGAGAGACGGTTGAAGTGGAAGACGTGGACTGATGCGGATTCCGGCACTGGCCTTTATCGCCTTTGCCGCCCTGCCTTTAGCGGCCTGTGACCAGTTCTTTCCGAACGCCAACAGTAACCGCCCTGAAACCGCGCGGAAGTTTCCCAGGGCTGACCGCCCCGTAGCCCTCATCGAATCGACGCGATGGTCGAATGAAGAGAGCCGGGACCGGGTAAATGAAGCCGAGGAGGTCATGGACCGGGCGGGCATAAAGCCAGGCATGACGGTGGCCGACATCGGTGCCGGCGAAGGCTATTATACCGTTCGTCTGGCCCGCAGGGTGGGTGCAGAGTGCCGCGTGCTGGCGCAGGACATACTGCCCGAAGTACGCGACAGCCTGGCCATGCGCGTCTCCCGCGAAAACCTTGAAAATGTCAGCGTGAAATTGGGCGCGGCGGACGATCCGATGCTGCCCGAACGCAGCTTCGACCGCATTTTCATGGTGCACATGTATCATGAAATCGCCGAGCCCTATGCATTTCTCTGGCGCCTCTATCCCGCACTCAAGCTCTCCGGCGAGGTGATCGTGGTGGATGCCGACCGGCCGACAGAGCAGCATGGAACACCGCCGCGGCTGCTGAAATGCGAGTTTGAGGCGGTCGGCTACCGCCTGATCGCCATCAGCCCCAAACCTTCGGCTGGCGGATATATGGCGCGGTTCACGATCAGCGGAAACAGACCAGCGCCGGAAAACATCCGGGCCTGCAGTATCAAGCGCGGCGCCGCCGCCCCCTCTCCGCATCGGCGGCAGGTTGACCAGGCAATCAGCTGATCCTGGTAATATGGGGGAAGCGTCCTCCCAACTGGCGCCTCAAAAGCGTGAGCCGGGGCACAATGCTGAGCTTGTTCTTGATCTGGTGCGGCGTCGCGCCGACAAAATGCTTCAGTTCGCGAATGAAATGCGACTGGTCGTAAAAGGCATCGCCAATGACGTCGCGCCAGTCCTCATCCGAGGAAGCGATCAGCGAAGCCACCCGCAAGGCCCGGTACTTGCGCGCGAGCAATTTTGGCGGCGCTCCGTACAGGCGATTAGTCAGCCTCGCCACTTGGCGGGCGGAAAGCCCCGTCGCCTCGATGAGCGCTTCCACGCGGGGTGAGCTTTCTCCCGAAAGCCATTCGTCAGCGGCAAAGACGAAATCCCGCGTGGCTTTGTTTATCGGCTGAAATTTCCTGCGCAGAAATTCCCAAAGCAACTCCACGGCCTCAGCCGGATTATCAATGCCTCGCAGGACCCCGAGTGTCTCATGATAGTCGCTACCAAGCGTCGTCCCGTCGAAAAGCGAGTCGGAATGATCGCAGGCGTCCAATTGGGTCAGGGCGTACCAACCCAGTGGCAAAAGCGCCACACCCAAGGTCTGCAACGGTCCATCCACGTCGAAATGGATAGAGGACATGGTCGGCCCCAACATGCACACGCCCGGTGTGTCCATTTGGCGGCCATCGTGAAATGTATAGTGGCCCACGCCTGAGAGCATGAACCTCAACTGGGCGAAATCGGCCCGCGTTCCGTCCGAGACATAGGGAATATTGGCGGTGAAAAGATAAATTGATCCGACCAACTCGATCAGATCAGACGGCGGCTCATAATAGCGAAGCGCGACCATCCCCTCGGGAGTCGGAGTTGGATAGTCATGAAACATCGCAGCACCCGGACAAAGGCAAAGACCGGGTCCTGAATTGCCGCCCACGCGCTATTGACGCCAAGCCCCCGATTACCATTGCCTCCCCTTTGCGGACTTTCACAAATCCACGCTTGTTGGCGAAACTGGGCCAGTTTTTCGATTTTTGCAATGTAAAAGAATGGCCTGGGCG
>DATEFI010000019.1:0-2481 GCA_035280705.1 Rhizorhapis sp.
TAGCGATCGCAAACCTTACGGCTAACGCGGCGCTTGCGCAGGATATACAATCCCAAGAAGGTGCCATCCAAGGGAATGTTGCCAATGCCGGTGACAATTCGGGCCGCGGGATTGGTGACATTGTCGTCACCGCTCGCCGGCGCGCCGAGAATGTTCAGAAATCGTCGCTTTCAATTTCGGTATTGAATGGCGCCGATCTTGTGAGGCGCGGTGTCGCACAAGCCAGCGACCTGACACGCACGACACCGACAATTACCATTTCGCAGAGCGGCGCTTTCACGCAAACGAACATCCGCGGTGCTGGCGACTTTTCGGGCAATGGCTTGGCCCAAACCGCTGTTGCCTACTCGGTTGATGGCGTGGTTATCGGGCAAGCGCCTGGTGTCAGCCAGAACTTTTACGACCTCGCACGAGTAGAAGTGCTCAAGGGGCCCCAAGGCACACTCTACGGCCGCAATGCCACGGCGGGTGCGGTCAACATCATCACGGCGCGGCCGACACAGAAGTTTGAGGGCTATGTCACAGCCGAGTACGGACGCTATGATTCCAAGCGGTTGACCGGCGCAATCAACGTCCCTCTCAACTCCACGCTGGCGGTGCGCGGAGCATTCAATATTGTCGATCGCGATGGCTATCTCTCTGATGGAACGGATGACGATGTACGCCAATCCGGGCGCCTCCAAGCCTATTGGAAGCCGACCGATCGGTTCAACCTCCGCCTGTACGGTGACTATTCGCATACGGGCGGCAAAGGTGGCGGCGTGGTCCTCTTCCCCCGTCAACCCGGGACAGGGAAGTGGACCGCAGCATCGGACCCCATCAACAATGCCGCGATCGCCGCTAATGGCTCGGCCCCGTTCCTGCCCGATTCCTTCATCGACATGAAGCAATGGAACTTCTCGGGCGAAATGAATGTGGAACTGGAGGATTTCGCCACACTTACGGTCATTCCGGCCTATCGCTATCTTGAGCTGAATCAGCGAAGCTATACCATCGGCTTTCTTGGAAACTTTAATCCTCAAACGACAAAGCAGACCTCAGTAGAGGCACGATTGGGCCATCAGAGTGACAAGCTCAAATGGACGCTTGGAGCTTTCTATTACAACGATGACACATACTTCCATATCGATGCGATCGCCCTTGCCGAACCTACGCCGGTTCAGCGCTTCAACGTCACCTCAGACATCAACTCGCAAAATCGTAGCTATGCAGCCTTCGGCGAAGCGACCTTGAGTCTTACCGACAAGCTGAGGGTCATTGGAGGTCTTCGCTACACGCATGATCGCGTCTCATATAGCGGGACCCTCACAGACCGGGGCACACCGCCCGATCCGCTGTCCCCCTTCGCGCAGCTCGGACGCCGTGCATTCAACGACGTGTCATGGCGTGGTGGTGTCGAATATGACGTAGCATCCCAATCGATGGCCTATTTTACGGCATCGAAAGGATATAAGGCCGGCGGCTTCTTCTACGTGTCTGGTGGGACAGACAACACCTTCGATCCAGAGCGCCTGACGTCCTTCGAGGTAGGCCTGCGCAACCGCTTTTTCGACAACGCGCTGCAAGTCAATCTTGAGGGTTTTTATTGGAAGTATCGAAATCAGCAGCTCACCTCCGTCGGCTACACCGCGAGCGGCGTGATAGCCTATCTGACCCGCAACGCAGGTTCGTCGGATCCTCGTGGCGCCAGCATAGACGTGGTGTGGAAGCCGGCTCAGAACGACACACTGGGATTCAACGTCGCATATGTTGATGCCAAGTATGATCAATTCAACGTCGACTTTCCGGCAGCATTGGCCTTCACACTCCCCGCTGGCACCGCTTGCGCAGTGCCGACTACACCAACGATGACACCTGGCGGCCAGTCTGTGCTCAGGGTGAACTGCTCCGGGCTTCCGCTGCCTCGCACGCCGCGGTGGGCTGGCACGGCGAGTTACCAGCACGTCTTCCCTCTCGCGGACGGCGGTAAGCTCACCTTCAATGCAAACGCGACGCTTGCTACGTCCCGCTACCTCTCCATCGACTTTTTCTCGCCCGAGACCAAAGCAGATGGGTACGCACTTGTTGACGCGGATCTCACATATGCCACCAGGGATGATAAGTATTCCATCACAGCCTTTGTAAAGAATATAGGCAATGAAGCAGTCTATAACGGGGGCGTTGCGAGCGCTGTGAACGGTTTCGGCGGCCCCTCCGTCCCAACCTTCGTAGTTCGGACCATCGGAGCCCCCCGGACATATGGCGTCCGGGCTACTGCCAGGTTCTGATAAAATTGGGGCGGCCGCGCATATCCATCGCGGCCGTCTCCATCGCCCCTCACGCGCCGAAACCCGCAGCCGCCGCATTTACTTGCATTTGCTACTATATCATATTATTTTAAGCCTATAGTATTTTGTGGAGACGCGCTGTGGAAAACGGAAGCTACGATCAATATCGTGAGGAGACGATCGGACGTGCCAACGTGGCTGACACTCCCGAACT
>DATEFI010000020.1:0-3996 GCA_035280705.1 Rhizorhapis sp.
TCGGCATCCGCTATCTGCTTGATGACGCGATTTGCGCGCTCCAGCAACGCGGCTATTTCCTGGTTGCGGCGCATATTGAGATCCTCCCGATATTCGCGCTGCATGCGCTGGTATTCCACGCCCAGGCGGGAAAGCTCCTGCTCCCTGGCCCGCCGCTCGGTCTCGCTCATGGTCACCGCGTCCTTCTCGGTCTGGGACTGCAGCGTCTTGATCTGGGACTCGCGGCGCTGCAACTCCTGCGCGCGCGGGGCAAACTCCTTCTCCAGTTGCTTGCTCGCGCGCTCCGCGGGAGCCGACTCGCGATGAATTCGCTCCACGTCCACAAAGCCGATCTTGATATCGGCCGCCCCCGCGGTCGTGACGACGGAAGCCAGCAGCAATGCGGCTAATGTCGCGTATGTTGGGTTCAAGACACTCTCCTTACTCTACCGTTGGCATGCCCATGATGCGGGCAACTCGCCGGAAGGTCAAAATGCCCCGCCGACTGTGAACTGAAAAACTTCCTTGCGGTCGCCAGGTTGCGCCCGTAATGCCTTGGCGACGCTGATTTTGAGCGGCCCCAGTGGCGATATCCATAATAGCGACAATCCCGTCGAAAAACGCGTATCACTGCTTTCGAACTTGTCGCCGACCATGCCCATGTCCACGAATGTGCCCATTCTCACCGAGCGGTCGTTCTCCAGTCCCGGGAACGGGAAAAACAGCTCGGCGTTGCCGACCAGCTTGACGCTGCCACCCCGGGGCTGACCGCTGCTGTCCTTGGGGCCTATAGTATAAGACTTGTAGCCGCGCACCGAGTTGACCCCGCCGGCGAAGAAGTTCTTGAAGAACGGCAGAGGCCTGTCGTCATATCCGTCTCCGTATCCACCCTCGCCGTTCAGCATGAACGTAAGGTGGCGTGTCAGCGGGAAATAACGCTGGTACTGATAGGTCGTCTTGAAGTAGTGCAGATCCGCGACCGGGAGGCCCACCTCCCCGCTGGCTCTGTGCAAGGATCCCTTGGTGGGGTAAATCAAGCTGTCACGCCCGTCCCGGATCCAGTTCGCCGACACGTACACGTTGCTGTTGCTGGGCCCGAACGTGTTGACGTAATCCTGATAGAACAGCGGGCTGTCCGGAAACGTGACGATATCCACGTTCTCTGCCCCCAGCCCGTACTGGATGGTATCGATTTCCGTTACCGGGACGCCCAGCCTGAGCGCGGCTCCTATCGTTTTGGTCTCGTAGCGCGCGAGGTCGAAGTCAGAGGGGCTCAACACGCGGTAATAGACGTCGAAGCCCTGGCTCATGCCATCCACCGTGAAATACGGGTCGGTATAGGACAGGGAATAGGTCGTGTTGATCCGGCTGGTGTTGAGGCCCAGCGATACATGCTTGCCGCTGCCGAAGATGTTGTTCTGCGAAATCGAACCCGAAAGCACCAGGCCCTCGCCGCTGCCGAAACCCGCCCCGAACAGCACCAGGCCGGTGGGCTTTTCCGTTACCGCGATGTTGACATCCACCTGGTCGGTCGCGCCCGCTACGGCCGGTGTCTCCAGGTTGACGTCGGTGAAGTAGCCGAGCTTGTCGATGCGTTGCTTGGACAGCGTGACTCTATCCGCGGAATACCATCCGCCTTCAAGCTGGCGCATCTCCCGGCGTATCACCTCGTCGCGCGTACGGTTGTTGCCAGTCACGTTCACGCGGCGCACGTAGACACGGCGACCGGGATCGATAAAGAAGGTAAAAGCCGCCCGTTGTTTCTCCTTGTCCAGCTCCGGCACGGCATTGACGTTGGCAAAAGCATAACCATCGTTGCCAAGACGATCGGAAATAAGCTTGGTTGACTCGGTGAGGCGCTCGCGCGAAAAAACTTCGCCGGGCTGGAGGCGGATCAGCTTGCGCACTTCGGCTTCGGGGATCAGCGTCTCGCCCGCGACCTTGACATCCGAGACCGTGTACTGCCGCCCCTCGGTGACGCTGACTGTGATGTAAATATCCTGCTTGTCGGGTGTGATCGACACTTGAGTCGAATCGATGCTGAACTCAAGATAGCCGCGATTGAGGTAGTACGAGCGCAGGGATTCGAGGTCGGCAGACAGTTTCTGGCGCGAGTACTGGTCGTGCTTGCTAAACCAGGTGAGCATGCCCGGCGTGCGCAGCACGAACTGGTCGAGCAACACGCTTTCACGGAATACTTTGGCGCCGATAATGCTGATCTGGCGTATCTTTGCGACCCTGCCTTCGTCAACGTTAAAATTGAGCGAAACGCGGTTGCGTTCCAGCGGCGTCACGGTCGTGCTGACATTGATAGCGTAGTAACCGCGGCTCAGGTACTGGCGCTTCAAATCCTGCTCCGCGCGATCGAGCAGGCCACGGTCAAAGATGCGACCTTCGGCAAGGCCGATCTGGCGCATGCCGGCTGTCAGCTGATCCTTGTTGAATTCGTGCATGCCGGTGAAGTCGATCTGCGCGATCGAGGGCCGTTCCTGCACTACCACCACCAGAACATCGCCCTCCCGCTCCAGACCGACGTCGCGGAAGAACCCGGTCGCGTACAGGGCCCGTATTGCCTGGGACGCCCTCTCGTCCGTCATCGTGTCGCCAACCTTGACCGGGAGATAACTGAAGACGGTACCGGCTTCCGTACGCTGTATGCCTTCGACGCGTATATCCTTGATGACGAAAGGCTCTATTGCTGCGGCGGCTGCTGCATGAAACGCGAGCAGCAGCAGGACGGCGCGGAACCAGCGCATGAATTTCAGCCGCTTACCAGAAGGCGCGTTATATCGTTATAGAGGGCGAAAGCCATCAGAGCGAACAGCAACGCCATTCCGACATGCTGTCCGATCTCGGCGGCCCGTTCGGAGACCGGACGACCTTTGAAAATCTCGAACGTATAATACATCAAATGGCCGCCATCCAATAACGGGATCGGCAGCAGATTCAACACGCCGAGACTGATACTGATCAGCGCCAGGAACAGCAGGTACGAAGCCATTCCACTCTGTGCCGATTGTCCCGCGTAATCGGCTATGGTGATCGGGCCGGAGAGATTCTTGAGTGAAACGTCGCCCACGATCATCTTGCCAAGCATCTTCAGGCTGAACACTGAAGTTTCCCAGGTCTTGGCCATTGCCTTGAGCAGACTTTCCCACGGACCATAACGTACCTCGACAATCATCCCGGCCAGGGTCGATTGATCCACCCGCGGCGCTGCTCCGATCCGACCGACCTTCCGGCCGTTCTCGATCATGACTTCGGGCGTGACCGAAACAGGCGGCTGCATTTTCCCGCTTCGCCTTACCTCGATGACCAGTGGAGTCCCGGGCTGGCTACGCACGGTTTTCACCACTTGGTCCCAACTCTCGATGCGCTGATTGCCGATGGCGACGATTTCATCGCCCGTCTTCAGGCCGGCACGCTCCCCTGCCCCTCCGCTTACCAGCTCGCCTATCACGGGCTTCAATTCCGGCGGCAGGCGCGTCAATCCCAGCGTGCGCAGGAAATCGCTGTCGAGATCGGCCGGTGACAATCCGGTCAAGTCGAGCTTGCGCCAGTGGATATTGCCCCCTGCGCTGCGCGTCTCAATAATGACAACGGACTTCTGAACAGCGCGCTGCAACAGTATCCAGCGCGCATCCTGCCAGGTTGCGACCGGTTCTTCTCCGATCCTGATCAAGGTATCGCCCGAGACGAACCCGGCGGCATGGGCAGCCGAAGCGGGCGACGGTTCGCCGATCACCGGCTTGATTCCCGGAATTCCGTGAACGAACAATACCCAATAGAGCGCGATGGCCAGAAGAAAATTGGCCGCCGGTCCGGCCACGACGATAGCAAAGCGGCGCCAGACCGACTGACGGTTGAACGCCCGCGGCAAGTCTTCGCTTGCTACCTGCCCCTCGCGCTCATCCAGCATCTTGACGTAACCGCCGAGCGGAAAGGCGGCGATGACCCACTCGGTCGCATCGCGGCCCAGCTGTTTCGTCCACAGAGGCTTTCCGAATCCAACCGAGA
>DATEFI010000021.1:0-3452 GCA_035280705.1 Rhizorhapis sp.
CGTCAAGCTTGGCTTCGCTACAAAGCTCAAGGGAGCCACCTGGACCCAGATCTATGGCGTGTCGCTGCTCTGCGGAATCGGTTTCACCATGAGTCTTTTCATCGGCGCGCTCGCCTTCCCCGGTCAACCGGAGCTTGTGGAGAAGGCGAAGCTGGGCATCCTCGCAGGTTCCTTCCTTTCGGCCATTGCGGGCCTGCTCGTGCTGCGCTTGGCCCGCCTGCATCCCCGCCACGACCAGAACGAGGGGGAAGAGCTGAATGGGCACCGGCCGGAAATGCTGCCCGAAAGTGCTATCCCGCCACGCTGATCTTCCGGCTCATTCTATAGGAACATCGCTGCCCCGTGGAGGGTGACGCCCACCAGCCCTCCCACCAGCGTACCATTGATACGAATATATTGAAGATCCCGGCCAACAGCGTTCTCAAGCCTGCCTGTCACTGTCTCGGCATCCCATCCCCGCACCGTTTCGCTGACGAGCCGGACGATGCCGTCTCCGTAGCTCGCGGTTATTCCCACAGCCGTGCGGCGGGCGAAACGATTGATCATGAGGCGAAGACGCGCATCACCCTGAAGCGTCGCTCCCAGTTGACGCAGAGCTTCGCCCAGACGCCCCGCCATCGCGGCGTCAGGATCCCGCGCAGCGCGGAGCAACCCTGCCCGGGCCTGCTCCCAAAGGCCATCGATCCAGCGTTGCATGGCTGGGTTATCGAGCAGCTCGTCCCGGACCCGAGCGACGCGCTCCTGCATCCGGCGGCTGGATTGCAGGTCAGCCGCGAGCTTTGCCAGCCCCTCCTCTGCCGTCGCCCGTAACGGGTGAGCAGGATCGCTGGCCATTTCCCCAATGAGCTTCTCGAGCCCACTGATGATGGCATTTGCGAGATTTTCATCAAGACCCGTCCAGCGCATGATCCGGCCCGCCCGTTGATGGACCATATCGCGGATCAGATTCTCGTTGGCCTCGAGGGTCTTGGCGGCCCACTTAACGATGCCATCGATGAGCGGGCGGTGCCGGCCATCCTTCATCGATGCATCCAGTGCCTGCCCGAGCAGCGGCGCAATATTGAGCGCGCGGATGCGCTGCCGGAGGCCCGCCTTCACCATGCCACCCAGACGCTCCTGGTCCAAGGCCTCCAATATGTCCGCGACAAGGCGGGATGCGCCCTGCCGCAGCCGTCCGTCCCCAATGGCGGGAGATGCAAGGAACCGGCCGGCGGCAGAGGCCACGTCCAGCCTGTACATGCGCCGTGCCACGACTGCGGGCGTCAGGAAATTGTCCCGCAGGAACAATGCCAGCGTGTCACCGATCCGGTCCTTGTTTCGCGGAATAATGGCCGTGTGAGGAATCGGCAGGCCGAGCGGATGGCGAAAAAGGGCGGTGACCGCGAACCAGTCGGCAAGCCCGCCCACCATTGCTGCCTCCGCAAAGGCCCTGACGAAGCCAATGAGCGGGTGCAGCTCCTCTGTCGAGCGTGCCACGATAAATAAGGCGGCCATGAGAAGCAGCAGCCCAGTCGCGACCAGACGCATGTTCCTCGGGCCGTTCACAGGCAAGGAAACACGGCCTGCCTGCGGTAAATAGCCAGCTTTCATGGCGGCGTAACGATCCGGGCGGCTGATTGGTCCACAGCGAGAGCCTTAACAGAGAAAGAGACATTATGGCCAGAGCAGCAGCGCCACGGCATCATTCAGCTGGCTGCGGCGCCTCGCCGGAGGGACGGTCATCGCCTGGCTTGAATGTGAGCAGGCGCTTGCGCAGCCGGGGACCGATCCATTCCTCGACGTCAATGGCCAGGCTGAAGCTGGCAGGTACGATCAGCAATGTGAGGAGCGTGGACAGCAGCAAGCCGCCGATCACCGTTATGCCCATGGGCGCCCGCATGGCCGCGTCGCCCGAGAGCGAAAGTGCAGTGGGGATCATGCCGGCCACCATGGCGACCGTGGTCATGACAATGGGCTGCGCCCGCTTGTGCCCGGCATCGACGATCGCGTTGAACCTGTTCACGCCCTTGTCCATTTCCTCAAGTGCGAAGTCCACGAGCAGTATCGAGTTTTTCTGCACGATGCCGAGCAGCATCAGCAAGCCGATGAGCACCGGCATCGATATCGGTTGGTTCGTGAGGTGCAATGCCAGGGCCCCGCCCAATGGCGCCATGGTCAGCGAGCCCATGTTCACAAACGGCGGCAGCACCCGCTTGTAGAGCAGCACCAGAACGGCAAACACCAGGAGCACGCCGGAAAAGACCGCCGTGACAAAACTCTGGATCATTTCCCTCTGCCACTTGGCATCGCCGACCTCGATCCGGCGAATACCCTGCGGGAGATTGGCCAGGCTGGGCAGCGCATCGATCTTTTCCATCGCTTCACTGTTGACCACACCCGGAGCCAGGTCCACGCCCACGACGACACGCCGGACCTGATTGTAGCGGCGGAGCTCTGTAGGGCCGGATCCGAATTCAACATCGGCAACGGCCTTCAACGGAACGGACCCACCCGAGGCAGTGGGAACGGGCAGGTTCTGGATGTTCGCCAGATTCTTGCGGCTTTCCTCGTCAATGGACACGCGAATGGGAATCTGCCGGTCGGACAGCGAGAATTTCGCGCTGTTCTGGTCAAGATCGCCAATGGTCGCAATTCGGATCGTTTGGCTGAGAGCCGCGGTGGTTACGCCCAGATCAGCCGCCAGATTAAGATGCGGTTTGACGAGGATTTCGGGCCGCTGCATGTCGCCATGCACTCTGGGGGCGCGGATTTCCTTCACGCCCTGCATTTCCTGGACCAGATTTTGCGCCGTCTGCTCAAGGAGCTTGGGGTCGTCCCCTCCTAACATGATGGTGATGTCGCGGCCGGTGAAACCACCTCCCGACTGGGACTGGAAGTTTACCCGTGCATCGGCAATGTTCAGCAATTGAGGTGCCATCTTGCGTTCCCACTCGACGCTCGACAGCTTCCTGTCCTTCTTGAGGGTGAGATAGATCGACGCTTCGGTAGGCTCGATGTCGGCGAAGGCGGATTGCAGCATCGAGGGATCGTCCAGAAGCGCCACCACCTCTTCCGTAACCCTTTCGGTCTGCTCCAGCGTGCTGCCAGGGACCGTTTCGATCTTCACCTGGCTATAGTCGGTATCGGTCAATGGCTGGAACTGGAATGGAAGGGTATAGAAAGCCAGCACGGTCGCCACGAAAGCGCCGCCGCCGCCGATAAGCACAGTCTTCCACCGGTGCCGCAGGGTCCAGCGGAGGACCTCGATATAGCGGTCCATCACCGCCCCTTCGCCATGGCTTGCATGGCCCTTGGCCTTCAGGAAATAAGCGGCGATCATCGGGGTAATCATCCGCGCAACCGCAAGGCTCATCAGAACGGCCACCACCACGGTCATGCCGAACTGAATGAAGAACTGCCCCGATATGCCGGGCATGAGCGCGACCGGCAGGAACACCGCAACGATCGCCATG
>DATEFI010000022.1:0-3893 GCA_035280705.1 Rhizorhapis sp.
TCGGGCGCGACACTGTTCATGTCGCAGAAAACCGCCCCGGGAGCCATATGCTCCGCAGCGGCGCGGGCCGCATTGGGCGCTTCATCGGCGGTGACGAGGCTGAGGATCAGGTGCATCCCGTCCAGAGCCTCGGCCAGACTGTCGCACCCCCGGACATTGTAGGCGGCATAGTCCGAGAGCTTGGCGGGGCGCGTAGCGGGGTCGTCCGTCTTGATGTCATAGGCCCTGGCGCACGCCGGAGGAGCGTCGCCGCAGCAACCCTCCGCAAAGGCCTGACCAGCTTCCCCGAAGCCTATAAATGCTATGGTGGCATCCGCATGTGTCATATGCTGGAATTATCCAGCCGCCGCCGGAACCGCTAATCCGAAGCGCAAGGGGGTTATAAGATTTTCGGAAGAGAGCTACCCTATCCATGAAACCCTCTCCCTTGAGAAGACATCTGCAAGTAGCCTGCCCTTTTTCCGTCGTCCCCGCGCAGGCAGGGACGACGGCGTGGGCAATGTGATGCAAAGGTCTCCTTGAGGGAGAGGGAGCAACAATATCCGGCTACCGCATCCCTTCCACCTGTTGCAGGAATTCCTGCTGGAGCCCCGTGGGCTGCCAGCCCGCCCGCACGGTGATGCCGATGGGACGGCTGGTGCCGGGAAGGGGGTTGCCGATGGTGGTGATGAGGCCGCTTTCGACATCGCGGGCGATCTGGTCGGGACTGAGCAGCGTCAGATAATCCCCCTCCAGCAGCAGCGAACGGATGGCCAGAACGGAACCGCAGGTGACAGGCGCGGCGGGCGGCTCCGCACCGGCGCTGGTGAACATCTTCTCCCACAGGCGGCGCATCGGCGTTCCGCTCCGGGCGATGACCCAGGGATAGCGGGCAAGCTCCGCCGCCGAGGGAATATTGCTGCCCGCGAGCGGGTGGCGGGCGCGCCCTGCAATGACCAGATGATCATCGAACAGGCGCCGCTGCTCCACATCCTTGCCGGGCTCAGGATAGCGCAAGGCGCCGATCAGGAAATCGAGATCACCGTCGCGAAGCTGCTCCATCAGTTCGGCATGCGGGCCATCCACGATGTCGATCCGCACCTCTGGATGCGCGGCATGGAAGCGCGCGACCGTCTGGGGAATGAGCTTCGCTCTGGCAAGCGGCATGGCCCCTACCGCAATCCGTCCGGTAACGGAACCCGCGAGCGCGGCGATCTCGAAGAGACCGGCCTGCAGCTCGGTCCGGGCAAGGCGGAATGCGCGGACCACGATGCGGCCCGCATTGGTGATCGCCACGCCCCTGCCCCGCCGGACGAAAAGCGTCAGGCCGCTGGCGGTCTCCAGCTCACGGACCGCCCGGTGGAGCGACGGTTGCGAAAGGCCCGTGGCAGCACTGGCGCTGATATAACTGCCCGCGTCGGCAAGAGCGATGAGAGCGCGAAGCTGTGCCATGGTCACCAGCCGGTCGGCTTCGGCAAAGCCCCCCAGGGCCGAGCCTCCTCGCGCCGCGCGGAAGCCCGTCGCAAGGCTGGCCAGCGCCTTATCCACCCGCGCGCACAAAACCGCGCCGGCAAGGGTTGGCGTCATGCCATCGGTACGCCGCTCGAACAAAGGACGGCCCAGTTGCTGCTCCAGCCGGGCCATTCCCTGAGTCACCGCAGGCTGCGAGAGACTGATGGCCTGGGCAGCCGCGCTGACGCTGCCCAGACGGCATATAGCGGCCATCGCTCTCAGGTGGCGGACATTCAGACTCCAAAGCTGCATCAGGGGCTTATAGCAAAAACTTATGGCTGTGCCGATATTCGAAATTGCCTTGCCAGGGGCCGGCGGTCACTGTGCACGCAATTGTTCCAATCAAATACAGGTGAGAGGCGATTTTATGGGCGGCATAGTCGTACAGAATATTGAGCGGGCGGACCCTTCCGTGATTGACGGTCTTGCCGCATCCGGCGTCGCAACAGTTCATGAAGCGCAGGGCCGGACCGGCCTCCTCGCCCCCTATATGCGCCCCATTTATGCCGGTGCGCGGATAGCCGGATCAGCGATAACCATTTCGGCTCCTCCGGGCGACAACTGGATGGTGCACGTCGCGATCGAGCAGCTCAAGGCCGGGGACATATTGGTGCTTGCGCCGACCAGCCCCTGCACCGACGGCTATTTCGGCGACCTGCTTGCGACCTCGGCACAGGCGCGGGGTTGCCGGGGGCTGATCATCGACGCCGGGGTGCGCGATGTCCGCGACCTGACGCAAATGAATTTCCCCGTCTGGTCAAGGGCAGTGCATGGCCAGGGCACGGTCAAGGCGACGCTCGGCTCGGTAAATGTTCCGGTGGTGTGCGCCAACGCGCTCATCAATCCGGGGGACGTCGTGATCGCAGATGACGACGGCGTGTGCGTCGTGCCGCGCTCCAATGCCGCTTCGGTGCTGGAAAAGGCCAAGGCGCGCGAGGCGAATGAAGAGTCCAAGCGGCAAAGGCTGGCAGCGGGCGAGCTGGGGCTCGACATGTATGACATGCGGGGGAAACTCGCCGAAATGGGCCTCAAATATGTGTGACACGGCGCATACGCCGTTCGTCCCGAGCGAAGTCGAGGGACGTTTGGCTCGAGGAGCGCGTCCCGACTTGGCTCGACACGAACGGATCAGAGCGTGACGGAAACCACCGGCACCCCCTGCCTCTGGATGCGGGGCGGCACGTCGAAGGGCGGCTATTTCCTGAAAAGCGACCTTCCCGCCGATCCGCAAGCGCGGAACAAGCTGCTGCTGCGGATCATGGGGTCCCCCGATCCCCGGCAAATCGACGGAATGGGCGGGGCGGATCCACTGACCAGCAAGGTGGCGGTCGTAAGCAAGTCCGAACGCGATGGCGTGGACGTCGACTATCTGTTCCTGCAGGTGTTCGTGGATCAGGCGCTGGTCTCCGACGCGCAGAATTGCGGGAATATCCTTGCCGGGATCGGCCCCTTTGCGCTCGAGCGCGGGCTGGTCGCTGCGCAGGACGGCGAAACCCCGGTCACCGTCTTCATGGAGAATACCGGCCAGATCGCGGTCGCCACGGTGCAGACGCCGGGCGGCAGGGTGACCTATGAAGGTGAGGCGCGTATAGATGGAGTGCCGGGCACAGCCGCCCCGGTTCCCCTGGAATTCCGAGATACGGCGGGGTCGAGCTGCGGCGCGCTGCTCCCAACCGGCGATGCCGTTGACGAGGTGAACGGGGTGCGTGTGACCCTGATCGACAATGGCATGCCCTGCGTCGTGATGAAGGCGGAGGATGTCGGCGCCACCGGCTATGAGAGCCGGGAGGAACTGGACAATGCAACGGAACTCAAGGCCCGGATCGAGGCCATTCGCATCGCCGTGGGAGAGCGGATGAACCTCGGCGATGTAAGGGAAAAATCCGTGCCCAAGATGATGCTGGTCGCGCCCCCGCGCCATGGTGGGGCGGTGACGGTGCGCAGCTTCATTCCACACCGGGCGCATGCCAGCATTGGCGTGCTGGGCGCGGTCAGCGTCGCCACCGCCTGCCTGATCGAGGGGTCTCCCGCGGCTGAGGTCGCTTTCATTCCAGAAGGCAGGCGCAAGACCTTGTCGGTGGAGCATCCAACGGGCGAGACCACTTGCGTGATGGAATTGGACGACAACGGCAATGTGGCGAGCGCGGCCATGCTGCGGACGGCACGGAAGCTGTTCGATGGGGTGGTTTTCTAGGGAGGGCTTCGACAGGGTCAGCCCGAACGGACACAAGGTCCAGAGGAGAAAAGATGTCTCGCATCATAAGCTGGGTCGAAGAGGCCAGCAAACCATCCTATGCCCCGCCCGCGGGCGCAATCGACGCCCATTGCCATGTGTTCGGGCCAGAGGCGGAGTTTCCCTTTTCGCCCAGGACCAAATATCATCCGGCGGATGCCGGGCCGGA
>DATEFI010000023.1:0-2987 GCA_035280705.1 Rhizorhapis sp.
TTCAAGGAACTGGTGGAAAACCCGCTCGGGATGCTTGCCTAAATCATAGTTCTTATTGAGAACGCGTGCCGACGAAGGAAGCGGTCGCGCGCAGGGAGTTTCCATGGCTGACACATTCGACCTGATCGTTCTGGGTTCCGGACCTGGCGGCTATGTTGCCGCAATTCGCGCGAGCCAGTTGGGGCTCAAGACCGCCATCGTGGAGCGCGAGAATCTGGGTGGCATTTGCCTCAATTGGGGCTGCATTCCCACCAAGGCGCTGCTGCGGACGAGCGAGATCTACCATTATATGAAGCAGGCGGAGAAATATGGCCTGTCCGTCGAAAAGCGCTCTTTTGATCTCGACAAGGTGATCCAGCGGTCGCGCGGCGTGGCAAAGCAGCTCAATCAGGGCGTCACGGGCCTGATGAAGAAGAACAAGGTCACGGTCTATTTCGGCGATGGCAAGCTCGCGGGCAAGGGCAAGCTGTCGGTGACCAAGGACGGCAAGGCGACCGACCTGGAGGCAAAGAACATCATCATTGCCACTGGCGCGCGGGCGCGTGAATTGCCTTTCGCGAAATCTGACGGAAAGCGCATCTGGACCTATCGCCACGCCATGACGCCGCCGGAAATGCCGGGCAAGCTGCTGGTCATTGGCTCAGGAGCGATCGGAATCGAATTTGCGAGCTTCTATAATGACATGGGTGCAAAGGTCACGGTCGTCGAAATGCTCGACCGCATCCTTCCGGTGGAAGATGCTGAAATCAGCGATTTCATGACCAAGGCGTTGACGAAGCAGGGCATGGACATCCGCGCCTCGACCGGCGTCCAGAAAATCACTGACACGGGCAGGGGTGTCTCGGCGGAGATCAAGGGCAAGGACGGCAAGGTCACGACAGAAGACTTCAGCCATGTGATCGTCGCCGTAGGGATCGTCCCCAATGTCGAAGATATCGGCCTAAAGGAACTGGGCATCGGGCTTGATCAGCGCGGGCATATCAGCACCGACGAATATTGCCGCACGAATATGCCGGGCATTTATGCCATCGGAGACTGTACCGCAGGGCCCTGGCTGGCGCACAAGGCAAGCCATGAAGGCGTGATCGCGGTAGAGCAGATCGCGGGCCAGCATCCTCACCCTATGGACCGGGATAATATCCCGGGCTGCACCTATTGCCACCCGCAGGTGGCGTCTGTCGGCCTGACCGAGGCGAAGGCCAAGGAGGCTGGCTATAAGGTAAAGGTCGGCAAATTCCCCTTCATCGGAAATGGCAAGGCCATTGCTCTTGGGGAGGCGGAAGGCTTCATCAAGACGGTGTTCGACGAAGCGACCGGCGAGTTGCTGGGCGCGCATATGGTGGGCGCTGAAGTAACCGAATTGATCCAGGGCTATGCCGTCGGCAAGACGCTGGAGACGACGGAAGCGGAACTCATGCACACGGTTTTCCCGCATCCGACGCTCAGCGAAATGATGCACGAGAGCGTGCTCAGCGCCTATGGCCGGGCGCTGCATATCTAGGTTCGTTCCGGCGGTAGCTGATTGCTCCGTATCGGAGATGAAACGTCCCCGCCATCCATGAAGACAGGATATAGCTCCCCGGATTAAGCCGGGGGGTGTCGTCATGAGGTTCCGCTACTTACTCGCCCTGCTCGGGCTCGCCGCCGCGAACCCGCTGCCCGCTGCTACGATCATTCTTCATCCGGAAGAAACGGACCATCATGCGGGCTTCAATCTGGACCTGTTCCTCGGGACTGGTGTCTATGCGGCCCGCTTTGCCTTTGACCGGCCAGTGCAGCCCGGCAGTTTGCTGACCTTCATCCACAATGCGAGCTACGACTTCTACGGCATGGCCGATGGGGTTCATTATGGGGGCGATGACGTGCCGGCCTATTGGGATCATGCCCTTTTTGGCCGGAACTTCTCGACCTTGCTCAGGGTTGAGCGCCCCTATCGCCTGCTCCAGAACTGGGGTGGAGATATCGGCGATGTCGAGGAACGCGGTCTTTATTATTTGGACGCGGCTTATGGGGATCTCTATTTCCCGACCGCGGCGCCTGTCCGCATGGACTATGGCTTTGTGCGGGTAGGGGAGGTGCCCGAGCCTTCGAGTTGGGCGATGCTGATTACAGGTTTTGCCGTCATAGGTGCGGCCTTGAGGCTCAAGCGGCGGGCGGTAGGCGAAAGTGAGCCGTTCCATCCGGCCTGATTTCCGTCGTCCCTGCGCAGGCAGGGACCCCGCTTCTCTTTGGCAGTGTTGAAGAAACAGCGGTAGTGTTGAAGAAACAGCGGTGCCGCAGCCTTCGCAGGGGCGACGGCCCAGCTTTTTCTCAACGACGGCAAAGACCCGAAAATATCCGGCCGCTGGCGTTACGCAGCTTTCCGAAGTTCCAGGTCCTCGCGGCCCCAGATTTCCACCAGCGCCTCGGTCAGGTCCCGCATCATCTCCGCCGTATGCGAGGGTCCCGGTGTGAAGCGCAGGCGTTCCGTGCCGCGGGGAACGGTGGGATAGTTGATGGGCTGCACATAGACGCCATATTCGGCGAGCAGAATATCGCTGATCCGCTTGGCCTTCACCGGATCGCCCACCATCAGCGGAACGATGTGCGTCGTTGACGGCATGACGGGAAGACCGGCGGCGCTGAACATGTCCTTCAGTGTCTGTGCGGCGGATTGCTGGCCTTCCCGTTCGAGATTGGATTCCTTGAGGTGCCGAACAGCGGCTAGCACCCCCGCCACCAGCACCGGCGACAGGCTGGTGGTGAAGATGAAGCCGGGCGCGTAAGAGCGAATGACGTCGATGATGACCTGGTCGGTTGCGACATAGCCACCCATGACGCCGAAGGCCTTGCCCAGCGTACCTTCGATAATGGTGAGGCGGTGCGCGACCTCATCCCGTTCCGAAATGCCGCCGCCGCGCTTGCCGTACATGCCGACGGCATGAACCTCGTCCAGATAGGTGAGGGCGTTGAATTCATCCGCAAGGTCGCAGATCGCCGCGATCGGA
>DATEFI010000024.1:0-3518 GCA_035280705.1 Rhizorhapis sp.
ATTTGACGTCGGCAATGTCCTTTATGACTGGGACCCACGGTTCCTTTACGAGCGCCTGATCGAAGACGAGCAGGCGCTCGACTCATTTCTGCGCGATGTCGTAACGGTGGAATGGCACCTGCAGCATGATGCCGGGCGGCCTTTTGCCGAAACCAGCGCCGAGCTGGCCGCGCTCTACCCCGAACATGCCGAACTGATTCGCGCGTGGGGACCGCGTTTCCAGGAAAGCATCCGCGGTCGCATCGACGGTATGGAGCAATTGCTGGCGGACTTGTCCCGATCAGCCGTGCCTCTCTTCGCGATAACCAATTTCAGTCATGAATTCTGGCCGTCCTTTCGGGCGAAGGAGACGGACCTGTTCGACCGCTTCCAGGACGTGCTGGTGTCGGGAGAGGTGGGCCTGATCAAACCGGATCCGGCGATCTACCATCTGGCGCTGAAGCGGTTCGGATTGGCCGCTGAAGAGGCGCTGTTCGTCGATGACCGGCAGGACAATGTGGACTCAGCGGCGGCCCTGGGCATAGGGGGGCACCTGTTCCGGGATGCGGCGACCCTGCGGGCGGAACTGGTGAGCTTGGGGCTGCTTGGCCGAAAATACTGAGACGCGGCCCGATCCGGCGTGAATCGAACTTCTATCTCCGTTCGTGTCGAGCATAGAGACACGTTAGAGCGCCCTGCGTTTAATCTGAACCAAGCCCGTTCGCGCTGAGCCTGTCGAAGCCCTTTCCTTTCTTCAGAAGAAGAAATGCCCCCCTTCGACCGAGCCTCAAGCGGCCCACCACTGCCGCTTCACCTTATTCCGCCGCAGCGACCAGTTCGAAGTCCGCTTCGGCCAGGAAGCGTTCGGCGTCGAGCGCCGCCATGCACCCCATGCCCGCCGCAGTGACGGCTTGGCGGTAGATCTTGTCAGTCACATCCCCCGCCGCGAACACACCGGGAATGCTGGTCCGCGATGTGCCTTTCTCCACGACGAGATAACCCTCGTCGAGCGGCAGCACGCCCTCGAACAGTTCCGTCGCCGGTTTGTGCCCGATGGCGACGAACGCGCCATCCGCCGGAATGTGGGACTTGTCCCCAGTGACGGTGTCGATCAGGTCCACGCCGACCAGCCCCTCGGGATTTCCGCCGCCGACAAACCTGTCCACGGCCTTGTTCCACAGCACCTTGATATTGGGGTGCGCGAACAGGCGGTCCTGCAGGATCTTTTCCGCCCGGAAGCTGTCCCGCCGGTGGATCAGCGTCACGTCATGGCTATGGTTCGTAAGGTACAAAGCCTCCTCGACAGCGGTATTGCCGCCGCCGATCACCACCACCTTCTTGCCGCGATAGAAAAAGCCGTCGCACGTCGCGCAAGCGGAAACACCCTTCCCCTGCAGCAAGATCTCGCTCTCCAGCCCCAGCCACTTCGCCTGCGCGCCTGTGGCGATGACCAGAGTGTCGCCATAATATTCGGCGCCGCCGTCGCCGACCAGCCGGAAGGGACGCTTGGACAGGTCCACCTCGACAATCTGGTCGTACATCATGCGCGCGCCGACATGCTCGGCCTGCGCCTGCATCTCGTCCATCAGCCAAGGACCCTGGATGACGTCGCGAAAGCCGGGATAATTTTCGACATCCGTAGTGATCGTCAACTGGCCGCCCGGCTGCAAACCCTGCACGACGATCGGCGCAAGCCCCGCACGCGCGCCGTAGATGGCGGCGCTCAGGCCTGCTGGGCCAGAACCCAGGATCAGCATGCGGGTTGAATGGGTGGAGGTCATGGGCAGCCTTCTGCTTGTTTCTTTGTCGATTCGCTTGCAGCCGGAGATAGGGATTTGTCACGCCTCAGCGCAAGCATTGGCGGAGTAGAGTTTCTTTCGCCCCTGCAAGGAACGCGGACGAACATGGGAACTCGAATTGCGCTTCATCGAGGCAAGGACTGGCCCCCTAGAGTGATTTCGAGCCAGATGGAATCATCTGGCGGCTCGGAAATCACGGAGAACAAGGGAATATTAGACTCGTTCCGGTTCGATCAGAACCGGAACGAGTCTAATCCACGAAACTCGGCAAATCCTCAAACCCGTTACGCAGCGCCGTTGCCCAGCTTTGAGAAATCGCCGCAAAGCGCTGGTCCTCCGCCTCTATCCGGGTCTGCGCGCGGAAAGTGCATGTATCCCGCTCGATGATGGCAAGATCGAGCGGCATGCCGACCGACAGGTTCGAGCGCATCGTCGAATCCATCGAGACGCACACCGCCTTCACTGCTTCTTCCAGCGAGGACTCCGGCGTAATCACCCGGTCCAGGATCGGCTTTCCATATTTGTGCTCGCCGATCTGGAAATAGGGCGTGTCGGTGGTCGCCTCTATGAAGTTTCCGGCGCTGTAGAGGAGGTAGAGGCGCGGCTTTCCGCCCTTGCGCTGGCCGCAGACCATGATCGTGGCGTCCGCTGCCGATCCCTGCATTTCAATGGTTTGCCGGTATTTGCCCTGCATCGACGCCATGGCATTGCCCGCAAGCTGCGCCACACGGAACATGCTCTCGCAATTGAGGATAGTCTCGACGCCCGGGTCGCCCGCGCACTTCTCGATCGCCCGGGAGAGGATGGACTGCACACCCTGGGTGATCGACAGATTGCCCGACATCAATCTGCCAATGGCGCGCTCGCCCGGCACTTCATAGGTAAAGAGCTTCTGGAAACGGGAGATATTGTCCATCCCGGCGTTGGTCCGGGTGTCGGCAAGCATCACGATGCCCGCATTCACTCGTACCGCAACGCAGTAAGTCATTTTCCTTGCGACCCCTACTCATTGTTGTTGCTGCCGGCCCTGTTCGGCCTCGTCACCCTTGGCCTGCGCGATCCCGGCGTCCGCGTCAATGGCGATTTCCCCTACGGCCCTGGTCGCCGGACTGACCCTGCATCATTCAAGCCAGGGGCCTCCGGCCGCTCACCAACGCCTCCCGCCAGCAATGGGTTCATGCTGGGCCTACCGAAAATGGCCGAGGATCAAAATAACATATTGGAATCCCGCTGCAACTCGGGCTGCACAGGATTACGCAGCAGGGGCGGCATCAATGGCCGAAGCTATTTCCTGGCCCCAGCCCATTATTATTGGCGCTCTTGGAATTGCCGTTGCCTGGCCCATCATCATTGTTCGGATTAGCGCCGCTCCCGCTGGCATTGGGATGGCTGCCCTTGGCCGGCACCGGTTCTGCGGGACCGTCCGAACTCTCGGGCGCCGGAGCCGCGGCAGGCGCAGCCGATGCAGCCGCAGCCGCAGCCGGGTCCCCGGCATCAACGGACGCAAAAAGTGTTGCGGATCGTTGCAGGCTGGAGGCAATGGCCTGGCCCAGATTAAGGGACGCCAGAACAAGCCCTGTGCCAATCACGCCAAGCAACAACGTATATTCGGCAGCGCTTGCTCCCGAACGGTCTTTTGCGAATGCTCGCAACAAGCCCACCAACATGTACCCCTCCCGCCGGCCGAAGCCATGGCAAGCCTGCGCTTACGCAGGTCAACTGTCAATGAAATCGGCTTTT
>DATEFI010000025.1:0-2793 GCA_035280705.1 Rhizorhapis sp.
TCCTGCTCTACAAGATGTCGGTGCTGGAGGCGCACGAGCTCAGCTATGAGCCCTACGGCCTCGCCGCCGCCAAGGCACTGATTCTCGGCAAGTTCTTGCTGATTGGACAAGCGATCCACATCGGCGAACGGTACAAGCACAAGCCGCTGATCTATATGGTTCTCTACAAGTCGGCCATCTTCCTCATTGTGCTGGTCGCACTTTCCTTCCTGGAGGAGATTATCGTCGGCGCTATTCACGGTCGCACAGCAGGTGAAACAATCTCTGAAATCGCCGGCGGTAGATGGTTGGAGATCGCCATGACATGCGCCCTCCTGTGGCTGATCTTACTGCCGTATTTCGCATTTCAACAGATCAGCGAGGCGCTGGGCGAAGGCAAGTTGCGCCATATGCTCTTCGACAAACGCTGAGAGGTGGCGGCGCTCAACCGGGAGGACCTTGCGAAAGGTTGCAATGAGTTGCGGCGGGCATGTTCTTGCGCAGCCGTCTTCCCCCAGGGCTGTTCAGTTCTCGCTATGAGAAGCGATATGCGAGCGCGTTGTTGAAGTTGAGCGCATTGACATAGAGTTCGCGGGCGATGTTTTCGACGCCGTTGGCGCGCAGGATGTTGATCGCGAAGCTGCGGAAGCGGGCGAAGTGTAGGGGCTTGATGCGGGTCCGGCACCTGTCTTCGCCGAACGTGACGTCGCGAACATAATGGCTCCGATTTTCTATTGCCCAGTGGTTTCGGACCGCCTGGCTGAACGTTTTGGCGTCGAGTTTGATCTGGCAGGCGTAGAACGAAACTTCCTCGGTTGCCTTCCAGAAGCCGGATCTGGTGTCCTTGTGCCAAGTCAGGCGCGAGACCCGGGCGGCTTGGACGATCAGGCCGTCCCACTCGGCATCGAGTTTGTCCTGAACGTCGAAGGTCTCGATCTCGCGGGTTTCATGACGGCCATGGCTTTTGGGATCAACGCTCTCGAAGCGCTCGACCGGCGGCTGCTCGGCGGCGATCTCCTGGAGCGTGGCCAGCAGGCCCGGCTGGTTGGCCTTGACCTGGGCGAGCAGCGCGTTGCCGCTGTCGCGGGCTGCTTCAAAGGTTTTTTTGACAATGCAGGGCGTCGGCCGTGAACAGCACACCGCTCAGGCCCAGCTCGGCGATCATCTGCTGGGCAGCCGGGATTTCATTGCTCTTGACGTCGATTTCGGTGTGCGCCAGCAGGATCGCGGCATCCGAGGCGAAGGCGCTCAGCGCCTGGGCCGCCTTTTGGTCGTTGAGATGGTCGAAGCTGCCCTTCAGGGTCTTGCCGTCGAGCGCCACGACCGGCATCCGGCCCAGTTCCGCCGACGGCAACAGGCCCCGGGCGTGTTGGCGAAAAGCCTCTTCCAGGGCGTCGCGGTCAAGCATCTGCAGGACGGTGCGCAGCGTGTTGAGCGACGGCGCTCGCTTCAGGGTACAGCCGAACAGGGCGTTGAGGACGATCCGGCGTTGCTCCAGGAAGCAGATGATGTGGCGGTACGAGGTCGCGCCGGACAGCAGCGCCAGCACGGTGAACAGCAGCAACGGCGCCAGCGGATAGCGCTTGCCCTCGGCGCGTCGTGGATCGGGAACCTCGCTCAACGCATCGAGAAGCCGGCCGAACGGTACCATGGCAAACCCCCAGGGTCAGGAATTGCCGATCAAGGATTCACACATTCGTGCCCGATGGTAGACTCTTTCTACGCGGCATCACGCCCCATCAGGACTCGCTTTGCGCGATCCAGGCACCCAGCGGGGGGAGAACTGAACAGCCCTGGCAGGTCGCCACGCTATGGAATGGCACTCCAATCCTTCTTCGCTGAGGACACATCCATGTTACCTGATGCCTTGAGCAGACCACCAGCAACCGCCGGTTCTCAGGGATAGGGCCAAACACGGAGGCGATCTGGCTCTGCAGGATCGCGAACAGCGCGTGAACTGTCTTTCAGCGGCACCGCCAGGATATCGCAGGTGACCTGCCGGAGGATCTGCTTGGCGGAACTGGGACAAAGCAGTCTCCTCAGGCCTGTGCGCCGCTGTATTCCAATTACCGCCAGCTGTGATCGCCAGCGGGCGGCAGCCTGGCGAATGGCGCTGACCGGCTCCCCTTCCGTGAACACGATCTTTTCGATCGGATCGTGGCGCCCTTCCTGATGAAGGAAAGACACAAGATCGACCGCCGCTTCAAGGGCGGTTTCCTCGACATACTGGGCGATACGCGCAGGGTTCACGCCCGCCTGGCGGAGCTTGCCTTGGCCGGGAGCCCAGAATGCGTGAAGGACCGAGATGTCGGCAGCCTCAAGGAAAGGCAAGTTTCTGGCGGCATAAGCCGCCCGCGCCGACGGATTGGCCGCGTCAATGGCGAAAAGCACGCGGCGATACAGAGGGACCGGATCCTCATTGACCAGCAGCACGGGAGCGACACCGCTCCGCAGCACCCGCTCGATTGTTGTGTTCGAGAACAGATCGCGCCAGGCATCCTTTTGATGGGCTCCCATCACGATGAGATCGACGGCCTGCTCCCGGGCGGTATCTGCAATCACCAGGTGGGGGATGCCGAGTCGCACGACGACATCGACTTCCAGGTCGTTCAACTTCGCGATATCGGCTGCGCAAGGTGTCAGGAACGCTTTCACCTCGGCAATCCTGCGATCCACGAGTTCAGCCGGCTGCGCTTCATCGACGACGTGCAGAATCACCAGGCGAGCCCTGCACTGGAGCGCGATGAGCACAGCCTGGTGCAGCGCCTTACCCGATCGGGAGGAAAGGTCTGTTGCCGCCATCAAAGTATGCAT
>DATEFI010000026.1:0-7407 GCA_035280705.1 Rhizorhapis sp.
TTCAAGCTGTTCGGGCGTGGCTTCGGCCTGATATTTCGCCTTCCACTCGGAATAGGGCATGCCATAGACGATTTCCCGCGCCTCTTCCCTGGTCATCGATCCGTCCGCTTCCGCCAGCCAGTCGGCAAGGCAATTGCGGCAGAATCCCGCAAGTCCCATCAGGTCGACATTCTGCGCGTCGGTGCGCTGCTGCAAATGTGCGAGCAAACGACGGAAAGCCGTTGCGGCGGCGGCATCATTCATTATGCTATTGGGCAATTCGGTTCTCCTTGTTGTGCAGCTGGGAAATTTAGCCACTTTTTATCGGCCGTCCTCATATAGGCACGGCCCTTAATGTGCAGGAGCAGGTGTGACCAAGAAAATCAGCCCTAGATCACGCAAGGTTCGCATATTGGCGACGCTGGGTCCCTCCAGCGACAGCCCCGACATGATCCGCAAGCTGTATCTGGCGGGTGCGGACGCCTTCCGCATCAATATGAGCCATGGGGATCATGCGGGCCATGCCGCGCGGATCGAATCCATCCGGGCGCTGGAAAAGGAATTTGGCCGCCCCACGACGATATTGGCGGACCTTCAGGGGCCAAAGCTCCGGGTCGGCACTTTCTCCGAAGGGGTGGCGGTGCTGAAGGCAGGGGCGAAGTTCAGGCTCGACCGCGACGAAGCCCCCGGAAACGCCACCCGCGTCAACCTGCCGCACCCCGAAATCTATGAGGCGCTGGAGCCGGAAACCCGCCTGCTGCTCGACGATGGCAAGCTGGTTCTTCGCGTCAAATCCGTCACCCCTGACCGCATCGACACTGTTGTGGAGGTCGGCGGCGCGCTTTCCAACCGCAAGGGCGTCAACATCCCCGATGTGGTGGTGCCGCTCGCCGCGCTGACGGACAAGGACCGGCGGGACCTTGCCTTTGCCATGCAGCAGAAGGCCGATTGGATCGCACTTTCCTTCGTGCAGCGGCCGGAGGATTTGGCGGAGGCACGGCGGCTGATGGGAGGCTATGGCGCGCTGCTCGCCAAGATTGAGAAGCCCGCCGCCGTCCAGCGCCTCGACGAGATATTGGAGGTCTGCGATGCAGTGATGGTGGCGCGCGGCGACCTTGGCGTCGAGTTGCCGCCCCAGACAGTGCCGCCGCTGCAGAAGCATATCGTCGCCAGCGCCCGCCGCCTCGGCAAACCGGTAGTGGTGGCGACGCAAATGCTGGAATCGATGATCAAGTCGCCAACGCCGACCCGCGCGGAGGTTTCCGACGTGGCGACCGCGGTCTATGACGGCGCGGACACGATCATGCTTTCGGCAGAGACGGCGGCGGGCGACTGGCCCGAAGAAGCGGTGACAATCATGAACAGCATCGCCCACAGCGTCGAACGTGATCCCGGCTATTTCGCAAGGCTGCACTTCACCGAGACAAAGCCCGATGCCACCACCGCCGACGCGCTCGCCGAAGCAAGCGACAGCATTACCCGGACCGTCTCTGCAAGCGCCATCATCTGTTTTACAGCGTCCGGCAGCACCGTGCGCCGGGTGTCGCGCGAGCGGCCCATCCCTCCCATCCTGACGCTGACGCCCCGGCTGGACACTGCCCGGCGCATGGGCCTCATCTGGGGCGTGCACGCCGTCCGCACGAAGGACATAGGCAGTTTCGAGGAAATGATCGCCAAGGGCCGCCGCATGGCCCTGCGCCATGGTGTCGCGGCGGCGGGAGACAAGGTCATCATGGTGGCAGGGGTTCCCTTCGGTACGCCGGGCTCGACTAACGTGCTTCATGTGGCGACGATCACAGGCGACGAGCTGAAGGGGCGTGAGGAGGGGGATTGATTCAGGATCGCGGAGTAGCTTGACCCTAATTCTGTTGCGGTGCAGCATCAACCCATGGCAAAAACTCCACCCATTACGCAGAACCCGGACATCCGCTTCCTTGGCCGTCTGCTGGGGGATGTGATCCGCGCCTATGGCGGGGAAAAGCTCTATCGCCGGACGGAATATATCCGGTCCTCATCGGTTGACCGCGCCCGCGGCGTCGCTGGAGCCGATGTGGTCGATCCTGGTCTTGATGCTCTGAGTCTCGACGACACCATCAATTTCGTCCGGGGCTTCATGCTCTTTTCCATGCTGGCCAATCTGGCCGAGGACCGGCAGGGCGTGGCGACGGAGCCAGGCGCGGACGTGGCTTCAGCGCTCAAGCTTCTTAAAAGGCATGGCATCGGCACGGATCAGGTGATGGCACTGCTCGACAAGGCGCTGATCGTCCCCGTGCTCACCGCGCACCCGACGGAGGTGCGGCGAAAGAGCATGATCGACCACAAGAACCGCATTGCCGAACTCATGCGCATGAAAGATGCCGGCCTCACCGAGTCAGAGGCGGGCGACAATATTGACGAGGCGATCTACCGCCAGATCGCACTTCTCTGGCAAACCCGTCCGCTGCGCCGCGAAAGGCTTTTTGTGGCGGACGAGGTGGAAAATGCACTGACCTATTTCAGCGAGATTTTCCTGCCCGTCCTGCCCGCCCTATATGCGCGGTGGGAGCGGGAACTGGGCCATCGCCCTCCCAGTTTCCTTCGCGCCGGAAGCTGGATCGGCGGCGACCGGGACGGTAATCCCTATGTGAGGGCGGATTCGCTGCGGCTTGCCCTTTCGCGCGCCTGCGAGTCCGCCATCGTCCATTATCTCGATGCCCTGCATGCGCTCGGCGCGGAGCTTTCCATATCGACCGAGATCGCCGAAGTGCCTGAGGCGGTGCTGGAACTCGCCGAAAGGAGCGGCGACACGGCTGCCAGCCGCAAGGACGAACCCTATCGCAGGGCCATTTCGGGCATTTATGCGCGCTTGTCCGCAACGCATGAAAAGCTCTGCGGCAAAGCTCCTCCGCGCCCCAGCGCTCTTCCTGCCCAAGCCTATGATTCCCCCGCGGAACTGCGTAGCGACCTTGTCGTGGTTGCAGCGGGTCTCAGGGGCAAGGGCGACGGTGCTCTGGCCACAGGCGGTGCGCTGGGCCGGCTCATCCGCGCGGTCGAGACCTTTGGTTTCCACCTTGCCACATTGGACCTGAGGCAGAATAGCGATGTCCATGAGCGTGTTGTTGCGGAGCTTCTGAAGGTCGCCGGAGTGGAGGCTGACTATGGCGCTCTTGATGAATTTGCCCGCATCGCTCTCCTTCGGAAGGAGCTTTCCACCAACCGGCCGCTGGGCAGCCACTTTGCCGAATATTCGGAGGAAACCACTTCGGAGCTCGAAATCATCAATGCGGCGGCGGAGGCGCACCGCATCTATGGCCCGCAATGCATCACCGTCTATAATATCAGCAAGGCCGAAAGCGTATCCGACCTGCTTGAGGTCAACATCCTGCTGAAGGAAGCGGGTCTGTGGCGTGCCGCCGGGGAGGGGCGGGCGCCTCATGCGGGGATCATGGCCGTGCCCTTGTTCGAAACGATCGCCGACCTTGAAAATGCACCCGAAATCATGGCCGCCTATTTCGGCCTGCCCGAGATCGATGCGCTGGTGACGGAGCGCGGGCATCAGGAAGTGATGATCGGCTATTCCGACAGCAACAAGGATGGCGGCTATCTGACATCCACCTGGGCCCTGCACCAGGCCAGCAAGGCGCTGGAACCGATCCTCGCCCGCACGGGGACCGCGATGCAGCTTTTCCATGGCCGTGGTGGCGCGGTGGGGCGGGGTGGCGGCTCGTCTTTCGCCGCCATAAGGGCGCAACCGCCCGGCACGGTGCAGGGCCGCATCCGCATCACGGAACAGGGCGAGGTCATCGCCGCCAAATATGGCACACGCGATGTCGCCATGGCCAATCTGGAGGCGATGACCAGCGCCACGCTGCTTGCGAGCCTTGAGCCTGAAGCCTTGTCGGAACGGGACACGGCCCGATTCTCCATGGGGATGGATCAACTGTCCGCCGCCGCTTTTGCCGCCTATCGCGGGCTGGTCTATGAGACGGAGGGTTTTCGCACATTCTTCCGGCAGATGACGCCCATTTCCGAAATTGCGGGCCTGAAGATCGGGTCGCGGCCTTCAAGCCGGACCAAAAGCGACCGCATCGAGGATCTGCGCGCCATTCCTTGGGTATTCAGCTGGGCGCAGGCGCGGGTGATGCTGCCCGGCTGGTTCGGCGTCGGCCATGCGATCGCCGCCTTTGAGGACAAGGGGCTGCTGACCGACATGGCGAAAAGCTGGCCCTTCTTTCAGGCGATGCTTGCCAATATGGAAATGGTGCTGGCCAAGTCGGATATGGCATTGGCCGCCCGCTATGCGGGGCTGGTGGAGGATCAGGAAAGGGGCGGGGCCATCTTCGCCCGCATCCGCGATGGCTGGCAGCAGACCGTCGACGGCCTTTTGCTGATCACTGGTCAATCACGTCTGCTCGAGAAGAACCCGGCGCTCGACAGCTCGATCCGGCTGCGCTTGCCCTATATCGAGCCCTTGAACCTGCTTCAGATCGAGCTGCTGAAGCGCCACCGCAGCGGAGAGGATGATCCCCGCATCCGTGAGGGTATCGAGCTGTCGATCAACGCGATCGCCACGGCGCTGCGCAACAGCGGGTGAGGAGCGTAGCTGAGTAAGTCCGTCGTCCCTGCGAAGGCATAATTCAATTTGCGACGGCGCCGATCTTCAAGCCCGTCCATCTGGCGATGAATGCATACATGTCGGCAAATTCCTCGATGATCTTGTCCGTCGGCTTGCCTGACCCATGGCCCGCCCGTGTTTCGATGCGGATGAGGTGGGGTTTGTCCCCAATATCCGCATGCTGAAGCGCGGAGACATATTTGAAGCTGTGGCCCGGAACCACCCGGTCATCGGTATCCGCTGTCACCACCATGATGGCGGGGTAATCTATCCCGGTCCGGATATTGTGATAGGGTGAATAGCCCAGCAAGGTCCGGAAATCCTTCTTCCTTGAAGGATAGCCATAGTCGTCCACCCAGTAACGGCCGGCGGTGAAGCGGTCGAAGCGGAGCATGTCCATTACGCCCACCGCGGGCAGCGCGGCGGCAAACAG
Organism: Rhizorhapis sp.; assembly: GCA_035280705.1. Taxonomy (GTDB): domain Bacteria; phylum Pseudomonadota; class Alphaproteobacteria; order Sphingomonadales; family Sphingomonadaceae; genus Rhizorhapis. The sequence goes on from DATEFI010000026.1 coordinate 5,007, forward strand.
GTCCGGCCGCTGATTGAGCACCGCGCCCACCAGCAATCCGCCGTTCGACCGCCCTTCTATCGCCAGCTGCCCCTTGCCGGTGATCCCCTGCGCCATCAAAAATTCCCCGGCGGCGATGAAGTCGTCGAAGACATTCTGCTTGTTGTGCAGCCGTCCGGCCTCGTGCCAGGCCGCGCCGAACTCGCCTCCACCGCGCAGGTTGGCGATGGCCACCGCGCCGCCTTGTTCCAGCCAGGCGAGGCGCGTCGCTGAAAAGCCGGGTGTCAGCGAGATATTGAACCCGCCATAGCCATAGAGCAGCGTTGGGGCGGGCTTTCCGCTTTGCGCCACATCCGCGCGCCGGACCAGGAACATGGGGATCGGCGTTCCGTCCTTCGACGGATAAAAGACTTGCTGCGTCACATAGCGCGCTGGATCGAAGTCGACCTTGGGCTCGGCAAAGACGCGGATTTCGCCGGTGGAAGTGTTGAACCGGTAGATGGCCGTTGGCGTGGTGAAGCCCGAAAAGGCGAAGAATGTTTCGGGATCACCGGCCTTGCCGGCAAATCCTGCCGCGGTTCCAATGCTTGGAAGCGGTACATCTCCCGCCGGGCGGCCGGACAAATCGACCATTTCCGCCACTGTGCGCGCGTTGCTCAGATACGCGAGGATGATCCTGTCCCCGATCATCGATCCCCCAGCCAATGTCTCCTTGCGCTCCGGCACGATTTCGGCGGGAGGTCTAGCGGGATTGAGCGCGTCCATCGTCACAAGCCGCAGCCGGGGCGCGGCCTTGTTGGTCAAGAAATAGAGCTTCGAGCCGACATTGCCGATGAGCCGCCAATCATGCTCAAGGCCCTTGACCAGCGTCCAGGGCTTTCGCGCCGGATCGTCCAGATCGGCTATGGTGAGCTCATATTTGTCGTCCGTGCCTTGGGCCGATGTGATGAGTAGCCACCGGCCATCGTCGCTGACCTTTGCCGTGTGGCCCAATTTCGGGCGTTTTGGTGTCGCATAGATGAGCTTGTCGGCCGATTGCGGCGTTCCCAGGCGGTGATAATAGACCTGCTGGTTCAGGTTGGTGGACTGAAAGGCCTCGCCTTCGCTGGGGACAGCAAAGCGGGAATAGAAAAAGCCTTTGCCCTCGCTGTCCCAGGCGAGCTCGGAGAATTTCACCCAGCGGATTTCATCGGAAAGCGTCTTTCCCGACGCCACATCCAGCACATGCAGGCTGCGCCAGTCCGATCCGCCATCCTGCACGGCGTAGAGCAGATGGGCGCCATCAGGCGACGGCTCCCATTCCGCGAGCGCCGTGGCTTCGTCCGCTGAAAAGGCGTTCGGATCAAGCAACAGCCTTTGCCTACCCGTCAGCCCGTCCCGCACATAGAGGGGCGACTGGTTCTGAAGCCCGCTATTATAGGTGTAGAAATAGCGCTGCCCGGCCTTGCGCGGCGTACCATAGCGGTCATGGTCCATCAGCGCCTTCATCCGTTTTTTAAGGATTTCGCGCCCGGGAAGCGTCTCCAGATAAGCGTTCGTGACTTGGTTCTGCGCCGTTACCCAGTCGCGCACCGTCCTGTCCTGGCGGACGTCATTCTCCAGCCAGCGATAGGGATCGGCTACTTCGACGCCGAAATGCTTCTCGACCAGATCAAGCCGCCTGGTTGGAGGATAGGAAAGCCGCGCCAATGCGGCGGACGAATCAGCCGGCATCACCGCGTTGGCTTCACCCGCCGAGGGCGACAAGGCAATAGCCGCCAAAGGCAGGGCCAGTGCGGATTTCTTCATTCTGCTGCTCTTGGACATGATTCAGGCCGCAACTTAGGAAGCCGCGGCCTGTTTGTGAAGTTGATTACTCCCCTCCCGCTTGCGGGAGGGGGCGGGGAGGGCCTGTCAGGAGAGCGGCGATACATGCCCTCCCCTAACCCCTCCCACAAGTGGAAGGGCAACCTTCCCCCGAAGCTGCCCTTACGCCGCTTCCATTTCCTCTTCGTCGGCGCCCTGCACCGGACCAGAGTCCTGGCCCTTGGCGGAAACGTCGCGGTCGACCAGCTCGATTACTGCAACCGGCGCCGCGTCCGACGCACGAAAGCCGGCCTTGATGATGCGGGTATAGCCGCCATTGCGATCCTTGTAGCGTTCCGCCAGAACCTCGAACAGCTTCTTGAGCTGCGTTTCGTCCAGCAGGCGCGCATGGGCCAAGCGGCGATTGGCAAGGCCGCCCTTCTTGGCAAGCGTGATCAGCTTTTCAACATAGGGGCGAAGCTCCTTCGCCTTGGCGGTGGTGGTCGTGATCTGCTCATGCTTGATGAGCGCGGCCGCCATGTTGCGGAACAGGGCGTTCCGGTGACCCGTGGTACGCTGCAGCTTGCGGCCGCCAACCTTGTGACGCATGTCTTTTACTCCGTTTGTTCAGGGCCCG
>DATEFI010000027.1:0-5514 GCA_035280705.1 Rhizorhapis sp.
TATCTTTGCATGCTGCATGGACGGCACCCTGGCGTCATCGACCATGCCGCCATGCGGATCGCCGACAATGAAGCGCGCAACTGGCTGATCAAGGCATCCGATGGGTTTGCGACGGAACGCAGCCTCCTGACCCAGGTGACCGTTGGGGCGGGCCCCGTCCCGAGCACTCCCGGCCAAAGCGATGCTGAAACCACGGTGATGGGACAGCGGCACGCCTTAGACATGCTCGCACAATCGGACCGCAAGGGCTGCGCTGTGGGCGCCGCCTTTGCGTTGGTGCTGGACTGGGTCGCGATCCGCCGCATTCTCGATGCCGCCGCCCTCCGTCTGGGCCTCAGCCCACGCCAGAGCACATTGCCGGGGCGGCAGGACACCCTGCGCGTCGCCGCTGCAATCTGCGAGGACGAAGCCATAGAACGCGCCATCCATTTCGGCGCCCGCCAACTCCTGGGCCAGCATCGCGGCCTCTGGGACCTGCTGAGCGCAAGAGCGACAGCGCGGCAGGCGCAGGAGTGAACGTAGGCGGGATACGTTCTCTGCCCCTCTCCCATGGGGAGAGGGATACGCAGACTTGGGCCGACACAGTCGGTCCTAGTCGAAGTCGGGTGAGGGGTTCCGACGCACCTGATAGGGCACACCCCCTCACCAACTCCGGCTAGGCTGCAAGCCTTCTCTGCCCCTCTCCCATGGGAGAGGGGAACAGCAAGTTCGCCTCGCCCACCTCCTCCCCCATCACCGCAAAATTCTTGCGCCTTCGGGTCCGCATGTTATTGCCCTCTCACCCAATGGATGATGAGGACCATGCATGCGCTTTGAAGGCACGCAGCAATATGTGGCGACCGACGATCTGAAGGTGGCCGTAAATGCCGCCGTCACCCTGCGCAGGCCGCTTCTGGTGAAGGGGGAGCCGGGTACGGGAAAGACCGTCCTTGCCAATGAAATCGCCAAGGCCGCAAGCGCCCCGCTGATCGAATGGAATGTCAAGTCCACCACCAAGGCGCAGCAGGGTCTCTACGAATATGACGCCGTCGCCCGGCTCCGCGATGGCCAGCTCGGCGATGAGCGGGTCCACGACATTTCCAACTATATCCGCAAGGGCAAGCTTTGGGAGGCATTCACCTCGGACAGGCTTCCCGTCCTGCTGATCGATGAGATCGACAAGGCCGACATCGAATTTCCGAACGACCTGCTCCAGGAACTCGACCGCATGGAGTTCCATGTTTATGAAACCGGCGAGACCGTCCGGGCGAAGGACCGGCCCATCGTGGTCATCACTTCCAATAATGAAAAGGAACTGCCCGACGCCTTCCTCCGGCGCTGTTTCTTTCACTATATCAAATTTCCCGACCGCGACACGATGCAGGCCATTGTCGACGTTCATTTCCCCGGCATCCAGAAGGTGCTGGTCAGCAAGGCAATGGACATTTTCTATGAGGTCCGCGAAGTTCCCGGCCTCAAGAAAAAGCCCTCCACCAGCGAATTGCTGGACTGGCTGAAGCTGCTTCTGGCCGAAGACATGCCGCTGGACGTGCTGCAGTCCCGTGATCCGACCAAGGCCATTCCCCCGCTGCACGGCGCGCTGCTGAAGAATGAGCAGGACATCATGATGTTCGAACGTCTGGCCTTCATGGCTCGGCGGGGGAGTTGAGCTTCGGAAAGGACGCCCTCGCCAGTCAAGAAATCGCTGTCCTACATGGGCTGGCCCGGCCTATAGTCCAAGCGGCGCTTTCCATTGTGAACCCATTTGCGGCAGGACTTCCGGGACCAGAATTTCCTATTCGACAGATCAGTTATCTTTTGAATCAACGCTCATAAGTGTCAAGTTTGTTAAGTTGGCCTTCCTCCACTGCTCCCGTTAAGGAGGGAGAATGTTCTTCAATTTTCTCGACGAGCTAAGAGCGGCCGGCATTCCCGCCAGCATGAAGGAGCATCTGGTGCTGCTGGAGGCGCTGGAGCGTGACGTGATCGCCCGGCGGCCGGAGGAATTCTATTATCTCGCCCGCGCGACTTTCGTGAAGGATGAGGGGCTACTGGACCGTTTTGACCAGGTTTTCTCAAAGGTCTTCAAGGGACTGGAAACAAGCTATGGCACCGATCAGGCCGAACTTCCGCTCGATTGGCTGAAGGCGGTCGCGGAAAAATATCTGACGCCGGAAGAAATGGAGAAGATCAAATCCCTTGGCTCCTGGGAAGAGATCATGGAGACGCTGAAAAAGCGGCTTGAGGAGCAGAAGGCGCGCCACCAGGGCGGCAACAAGTGGATCGGCACCGGCGGCACCTCCCCCTATGGCAATGGCGGATATAATCCCGAAGGGGTGCGGATCGGCGGGGAAAGCAGGCACAAGCGCGCCATCAAGGTGTGGGACAAGCGGGAGTTTTCCAATCTCGACAACAAGCGCGAGCTTGGCACCCGCAATATCAAGGTCGCGCTCCGCCGCCTGCGCCGCTTCGCCCGCGAGGGAGCAGCGCAGGAACTGGACATCGAGGGTACGATCGACGGGACCGCGCGCCAGGGCTGGCTCGACATCCACATGCGGCCGGAGCGGCATAATGCAGTGAAGCTGCTCCTGTTCCTGGACGTCGGCGGATCCATGGATCCCTATATCAGGCTCTGCGAGGAACTGTTTTCCGCCGCCACCAGCGAATTCAAGAATATGGAATTCTTCTACTTCCACAATTGCCTCTATGAGGGCGTGTGGAAGGACAACCGCCGGCGTTTTTCGGAGCGGATTCCGACTTGGGACATCCTCCACAAATATGGCCATGACTATAAGGTCGTCCTGGTCGGCGACGCCTCCATGAGCCCATATGAGATCAGCCATCCCGGAGGCTCGGTCGAGCATTTCAATGAGGAGGCGGGCGCCGCGTGGATGCAGCGCCTGACCAACACCTATCCGGCCGCGGCCTGGCTGAATCCGGTGCCCGAAGAGCATTGGGGCTATACCCAGAGCATCCGGCTGATGAAGGATCTGATGCAGGGACGCATGTATCCGCTGACGCTCAAGGGGCTGGATGACGCCATGCGGGAACTGAGCCGCAAGCGCTGAGAAGCGGACCCCTTCGCTTAATTTTGAAGCGACCGTAATCCCCAGGGCACCCGTCGTCCCTGCGCAGGCAGGGACCCCGCTGCCTTATAGCGAGGACATCTTCGGCTCGGAAACCACTGAAAACAAAGACGAAGATCTTCTCTCTAGCCCAGCCACCGGTCATAGAGGGTAAGCGCGACCTCAAAGGCGATCAGGGCGATGATCGCAAGCTCGACCCTGAACGCCCGCTTGTCCTGCACGAGATTGAGCAGCGCATCGGCGGTGTCGCCAATCACCTCCAGCTTTTCGCCAATGGCCTTGGCGCGCTCGTCCAGCTCATATTCCGCGTCCAGCCGGGCATAGAGCCGGTCGAGCTCGGGATGGTCCCATAAAAGGTCGGGTTTTTCGCCGACTTGCGCCCGTCCGACCACGCGATGACGCGCATCGAGGACTTCGCCAATATCCTGCATGACCCTTCGGATCGGCAGACCCGCCCGCCCGCGCGACCGCAGCGCAGTAACCAGTGGCTCGACACGGTCGAAGGTCTGGGCAATGCGGCTTTCGTCCCGCGCCAGCACGACGCTGCGGGCAAGGACGGTAGCAACCAGCAGCAGCCGTTCCATCCCGCTCTCCCGCAGGATGATATGGCCGCTCGAATCGACCTGCTCGTCCGCGCCCGGACGAATCTCTACCGAGGCCGTCTCGATCTCGGGCGTATCGAGCGGATCGATGATATTCCCGTCGAGCCGATCAAGAAGCATCTGCTCAGCCTCTTCGGAAGCGCCGAACAACACCAGAACTCCGTAGCGGAAAGCAAAGACAGCCCCAAGCCCTTGGGTTTCAAGGCTTTCGGGCTCGACAAAGCCGGCGAGATTCCGGGTATCGATGCGCTCGCCTACCAGGATGGCGCGGACATCGGCCCGCTTCATTGGTCCAGCCAGGGTTGAACCCACGACCTCCCGCACTCCGACGATCGGGGGGCGCATCACGGCGGGCAATATCGGCGGTCGCTGGGCAGTCATGATTCCACTTGATCTCCGCTCCAACCAATGAAGCCTGACGTGACTATATATCAATAAAGCAGAAATGGCCGCCGTTCTTCTTCCCAAGCCTGCTCATCCGGCACCGCCAGCGCATCCAGGTCCGCCGCAACAGCATTGTCATCGTCCACCCACTGGCGCAGCAGCGGGCTTCCGTTGATCACGTCGATGGGCAGCTTTCCCAATTCATATTCATAGGGAAAATCGCGCCAAAGGCCATAATCGGGCGACAGCGAGCGAATGGCCTTGAACGCCAGCGCCTGCAAACGCCAAGGGCGGAAGGCCGCATGATCATAATGCAGTCCCTCGGCATGAATATGGACGCCACTGCACAGTTGCCCCACATGTTTGTGGAATGTCGGCTCGAACCAGCAGTCGCGCAGGACGCATCCAGCCAGCCATTGCGGCGCGCGCCTCTGCATTTCGGTGATGACGGCTCGGGCATCGATGTCCGGCGCGCCGAACAGCTCCAAGGGACGGGTAGTTCCCCGCCCTTCTGAAAGCGTGGTTCCTTCCAGCATGACCGTTCCCGCATAGGCCCGCGCCATATTGAGATTGGGGGCATTGGGACTGGGATTGATCCAGATCCGCTCTTCGACCGGCCAACCAAAGCCGGGCGTGGCGTCAGTCTGCCAGCCTTCCACGGCAATGACCGAATAGTCGACGCCGATCTTGTAATGGGCGATGAACCAATGCCCGAGTTCACCAAGGGTGAGGCCATGGCGCATGGGAATGGGCCCTGCACCCACAAAGCTCTCCCAGCCGGGACGCAATGTCAGTCCCTCCACGGGCCGTCCGGCGGGATTGGGCCGGTCGAGGACGACGACCTGCTTCCCATGCTTCGCCGCCGCCTCCAGCACGTAGAGCAATGTCGTGATGAAAGTATAGATGCGGCAGCCCAGATCCTGCAGGTCTATGAGGATCACATCGAACGAGCCCATCATCTCGTCGGTCGGACGCCGCACTTCTCCATAAAGGCTGAAGACGGGAATGCTATGCACAGGATCGCTGAAGTCCGGCGACTCCACCATATTATCCTGCTTGTCGCCGCGCAGGCCATGCTGGGGACCGAAAGCGGCGCTCAAGCGGATGTCTTCACATGCCGCAAGGGCATCCAGGCTATGCGTGAGATTGGCAGTCACCGAGGCCGGATGGGCGAGCAGCGCCACGCGCTTGCCGGCCAGCGGCGCGCGAAGGCTTGGATCGGAAATCAGTCTGTCTATGCCGAACTTCATGAACCACTCGCTGCCCGGAGTTGCAGCGCAAAGCAATCCCGAAGATGAAAGTCGGGCTTCTCCGATGGATGGACCAGCGCCCACCAGGACTTGGCCCCATCCTGCTCTTCAATCACCGCAGAAAGGCCAAGGGAGCGGTCGAGATCGGGCACGAGCGGGGCAAGATCCAGTTCTACAGCCACGTCTAGCCGGTTGCCTGATCGCTCGACGGCA
>DATEFI010000028.1:0-2087 GCA_035280705.1 Rhizorhapis sp.
CCAAGGTCCACCTTCACTCATTGCAGCGCCGATTTGCGCCATCCACCCGGAAATTTTCCTCATTTCCCCTGTATAGGAACACCCGCCATGGAAAAACAGTGCCTTTGCCACGATATTCGACTATGCGCCCGCCATGACCGAGTTGAGCGACATTGAAAAACTGCTGGAAACCGCGGCCAAGGGCCGTGCCAGCGCTCCGCGCCTCAAGGACGGCGTGCTGAGCCTGGTGCTTGACGTGACCGGCCTTAGCCCCATGCAGCGGGAGGTGCTGGAGGCAGGCATCCGGGGCCAGATGAAGTCGCTTCAGGATATTCGCGACGTGCGCATCGCGATGACGGCCGAAAAGAAGGCCATTCGCCTCATCGCTGTCGGCAGCGGAAAGGGCGGCGTTGGAAAGTCGACCGTGGCCGCCAATCTCGCCATCGCCCTCAAGCGGCTTGGCCAGAAAGTGGGTCTGGTCGATGCCGACATCTATGGCCCCTCCCAACCGCGCCTTTTGAGCAGCGAAGGCGTAAAGCCCACGGCGGAGGACAACAAGCTGGTGCCCGTGCCCAATGCCTATGACGTGCCGATGCTATCCATGGGCCAGCTGGTCAAGCCCGGTCAGGCGATCGCCTGGCGTGGGCCGATGGCCGGAAATGCGCTTGGCCAGTTGATCGACGCCCAATGGGGCGACATCGATCTGTTGATCGTCGACCTGCCCCCCGGCACCGGCGATGTCCAGCTTTCCATGATGCAGAAGCACAAGCCTGCGGGGGTCATCATCGTATCGACGCCGCAGGATCTGGCGCTGATCGACGCCACTCGGGCGGTTCACCTGTTCGAGCAGGCGGACATTCCGATGATCGGCCTCATAGAGAATATGGCGGGCTATGCCTGTCCCCATTGCGGGGAAGTGTCCGATCCCTTCGGCACGGGCGGCGCGGAGGCGGCGGCCAAATCCATGGGCATGGCCTTCCTCGGCCGCATTCCGCTGGATATCGCCATCCGGCAAGCGTCCGATGCCGGGCAGCCCCCCGCCGCTTCGGACGGAGCGGAAGGGGCGCCATTCATGGCCATTGCGGAGAAACTTGCCCGCTGGGTCGAGAATAGCCGTCCAAGATAAGGGTGACTCAATTGCATCTCCACCGGCCCTCCCCACATCTGGCCGGAAGGAGAAGCCTCATGCCCCTCACCCGCGATGAAGATATTGCAGAGCTGCTGCGCGAAACCAGCACCATTGCCATGATAGGCGCGTCGGATGATCCCATGCGCCCCAGCTATGGCGTGATGGCCTTCCTTCAGAAGCAGGGCTATCGCGTCCTGCCGGTCAATCCCACGATCGCTGGCGAACATGTGCATGGCGAATTCGTCTGGGCCAGCCTGGATCAGATTGGCGTCCCCATTGACATGGTCGACATCTTCCGCCGCAGCGACGCCGCTGGTGAGGCGGTGGACGCCGCCATCAAGGCAGGCGCAAAATCTGTCTGGATGCAGATCGGCGTCATCAATGAGGAAGCCGCGAGGCGCGCCGAAGCAGCGGGATTGAAGGTCGTGATGAACCATTGCCCCAAGATTGAAATCTCGCGGCTCGGTATAGCGCCGGTGGAAGGATGAATCCCATGGCTCGTTGGGGCTGAGTGGCAAAGCCCGGAGCCCCTCAAAAATCCCTCTTGCCGAACACTTCGCCCCTTCCGCCCCGTCCCTTCCCCCTCTATCACACCGGCATGACGCGCGTCAGGGCCAGTGAAGAGCAGCCGGCGGGGCTTAGCCGCCGCCAGATATTGATCGGCGGAGGCGCCAGCGCCGGCCTGCTGGTCGCCTGGGCGCTTTGGCCCCGCAGCTATGCGCCCAATCTGAACGCCGCCGATGGCGAGCAAGTGATGAACGGCTTCCTGAAGATCGGGCGGGACGGTCAGATAGTGGTCGTGGTGCCTCAGGCCGAGCTTGGCCAGGGCGTCTATACCCTGCTGCCCCAGATATTGGCCGATGAACTGGGGGCCGACTGGCGCACGGTCGCGGTACAGCCAGCGCCGATCAATCCGATCTACGCCAATACGCTGCTCGCCGGGCAATGGCTGGGCGAGGACATGCCGACCCTCATCGGC
>DATEFI010000029.1:0-4147 GCA_035280705.1 Rhizorhapis sp.
AGATGACCAGTGAGGCTTGAAGCCTGGACTTGTCCCGCCGTTCCGCGATTTTTGTGGCGCGTTGGAAAGCTGGCGTGGAAGAAATTTCCTTCCAATAACGGTGGATGCCGATGGGCCGTCCCACTATCCCACGGTCGCGCACCTGCCCCACAGGTACGTCATTCCACCAAAAAATGATAAGCGTCTCCGCCTCTTCCCTGGGAAGGGCTGGCGGCATGTTGGACGCGTCGATATGCTCGATGGCAATACGCGGCATTGTTACCTCTGGTCGTCGGCGCGACAATGACGGAACTGCGCGGCCGCGCGTAGCACTCAAAAGGATAGGCTGCGGCGACGGGTTCAATTTATACGGTAAACAAAGCTATTCTGATGAGCAGGCGCAAGGCATCTGATTGCCTGCGTAAAAACCGGAGCAAGACCCTGGCACAGACAGACACGGTATCCGTCATCATTCCCGCCTATAATGCGAGTCGCACCATAAGGGAGACGCTGGAAAGCGCCGCCGCGCAGACCCATCGGGCATTGGAAATTCTGGTGGTCGATGACGGCTCGAGCGATGAGACGCCTGCTATCGTCGAGGGCTTCGCCAGCGGCGATCCTCGTGTCAGGCTGATCCCGCAAGCCAATGGCGGGGTCGCCGCCGCGCGCAATAGCGGTATCGCCGCTTCCTCAGCGGAATTCATTGCCCCGCTGGACTCCGATGATCTGTGGCATCCCACCAAGATTGCACGGCAACTTGACATCTTTGCCACGGGCGGACCGGACATTGGGCTCGTCTATACCTGGTTCGCCCTGATCGACGATAGGTCCCGCGTGAAGCAATTGCGGCATCATCCAGAGCACCAGGGAGAGGTGCTGGCGCCGCTCGCCTTTCACAATTTCATCGGCAATGGCAGCTCCGCGCTCATCCGGCGATCGGCCCTCGCCCATACCGAGGGTTATGACAGTTCCTTGAGAGCGCGTGGCGGACAAGGCTGTGAGGACTGGAAGCTCTATTTCGAAATTGCCGAACGCTATTGCTTCGGGCTCGTGCCGGAACCATTGACGGGTTATCGCGACCTCCCCGACAATATGTCGAGCGACGTGCTGCAGATGCTCCGCTCCCGGGATCTCTGCACATTGGATCTTTTGCCCCGCCATCCAGAGCTTCACCGCGCCTTCCGTACCGGGCGCAACCGGCTCAGCCGCTTTCTCTTCCACCGGGCGATCAGGCGCGGGCGGATCGACGAGATCACGAAGCTCGCCTGGTCCATTGGCCGCCATGACCCGGTTTATCTGGCAAGGCTTGTGGCGACGCTTCCCCTTGCGGCTTTCGAGGGCGTTAGCGGACGGCTGTTCGGCAATGGCGCTTATCAGGGCCGCGACATGATCCGCTTTGCCGATCTCAATCCTTCCTGACCCGAGGCCCCTGCCGCATGCCTTCCGGTCAGCGAGGTGAAGAGTCCAATAAGCAGTTCCAGATGGCGGCCGGCGGAATATTCCCGGTGCGCCTTCGCTGGCCCCTCCTTGCGCAAGCGATCCTCCAATTCCCGGTCGGTCAGGAGCCGCTCGATGGATGAAGCCAGCGCTTCGGCATCGCCCGGCTGGAAAAGCAGGCCGTCCTTTTCATGTTCGATCGCCAGCGAGAGCGAACCAAGATCGGAAGCAATCACCGGAACGCCTGCGCAAATGCTTTCCAGATAGCTGTTCGGCAGATTTTCGAACCAGAGCGATGGAATGATCGAGGCAACAGAATCCTTCAGCAGGGCCGGGATCTGCTCCGCTGGTACGGCCCCATCGAAGTGGATGCAGTCGACCAGTCCTGCGCTCCGCACCCGGCGGACCAGTTCGCGTCCATAGTCGACATATTGCGGGCTGCCGACGATGCGGAGAGGAGGAATATGCGCCCGGCCCATTCGCGAGCGCAATATCCCCATGGCGTCAATCAGCGTCTCCAGTCCCTTGGAAGGATCAAGGCGGCCGAAATAGAGCAGATGCCGCCGCGTGCCCTGCGGCTGGCCGCAGAACGTCTCCTCGTCGGCAAAGGTGGGGATGCACGCCAGCCGCTCCCGTGGAAAGCCGCCCTTCACCATCATCTCCGTAAGGAAAGGATTGGTGGTGACAAAGCGATCGATCAGGTCCAGCAGACCGCGCCTCCGGTGATACCAGGTGGCCGCCGCGTCCAGCGCCGAAACCAGCCGGCTGTCATGAACGCAGCCATGCACCACGCCCGGCCATAGCCGCCCATTCAGGCATTTAGTGCATGTCTTGCCGTCCCGCAGGAAATGATGCTCGGCACACAAAAAGCCATAATCGGACACGCGAACCACGATCGGCACCTTCGCCTTGTGAAGCGCCACCAGAACCGAAGGCGACAATTTGCGCATGAACAGCATCAGATAGGCGACGTCCGGCTGGAAGTCCTCGATCAGCTTGGTGAGGTCCTGTTCTACTTCAGTCGAATAAAAGAGACGCTGAAAGGTCTTCGCAAAGGAAGCGGGGCGCCTGCGATGCTGATCGAAGAAGATTTCTTCAGGGCCGCCAATGGGAGAAGTGAACCAGGGCGACCAGGGCGAAGGTTCATTTTGCTTATAGTCTATTGAAAATACTGCCGTTTCATGACCGGCGCGGCCAAGTACGCGTTCAATATTGAACAGATAGCGCTCAGCGCCGCTGGCCACAAAATAACGATGGTTTATCAATAGGATGCGCAATGCCTGAACAGCCCCACAGCTGAAAATCCCGTCCGAATTGCTGCCGTTCTTTTTTCTTCAAACGATCAATCCCGATAGCCGGGGCCGATTGTCGGCGGATTAACTCCAATTTGTCAGCTACACTTTGCAACATGAACGGAATGTTGACCATTGGTTAACCACAATGGTGCATTGTACACCCTGACATTTCAGCCTCTCCTAAGATATAGTGGGTCCTGATGATTGAACGGATTTCCCGAACTCTTCACGGAAAAAGCATCCGGCTGGTGGGGGCTCTGCAAGCCAATTTGCGGTCCATCGCCGCGATCTGGATCCTGCTCATCAGCTTTGCCTGCGGTCTTCGCCTTGCCTTTGCGGTGACTCATGTCGATCCGGGCATCGGAATCATCAGCAACGCCCTGCCCTATGTCGCGGTGACCACGGCTCCGGTGGCGACCTTGTTCTTCGCGCTTCGCCTGTTTCCGGCCGGGCAGCTTTATGCCCAGCCCGCCATCCGCCTTTCCCGCTATGGCCGCTGGCGGAAGGTGAATTGCCTGGAGGCGCGCGCCTTGCCGGCATTTGGCGCCAATGGTCTCATGGCCTCGCTTCTCATCGGCATGTTGTTGAACGTGCCGGTCAGGACGGCCGAATTCCTCGTCGCCATCCCCGCTCTCGGCAGCCATGCCCCCGGATGGTATCAGGCGCTCTTCCATGTGATGGTGGCCGATGTCGTCATCCTGTCCAGCCTTTATGTCTTCGCCTTTGTAATGGCCATTCGCCTGGTGCCCTTCTTCCCCCGTTTCCTGCTGCTCGTCTGGGGCATCGACCTGCTGGCGCAGCTCGGCATTGCCAAGCTGGTTTCATCGGTTCCCGGAGTGCCCGCCGCCGTGGAAAGGGCCCTGCTCGACATGCTGGAGGGCAATCTGAAAAAAGTGCTGATCAGCGCCGCGATCTGGCTGCCTTATCTTATTCTCTCCGACCGGGTGAACGTCACCTACAGGCAACGCATCGGGGCCTGAACCCCGCTGTGGGGGCGAACATAAAGCCGTCGTCCCTGCCCTTCGACTGCCCGCAGGGCGGGCGCTCAGGATAAACTGCGGCTTTCGGCCGCAGGCAGGGACCCCGCTTTTTCTTCAGCAACCAAGACCCACAAATCGGCGCCCGATAAAAATCAGCGCCTGTCGAACGGCTTGATTCCCCGCCCAAGTTGATTCGCATCAAGCGCGATCCGGTCACCGCTCCAGTCCGCCACAAAGCTGCTCGCGCGGTCGACTCCTGGTGCAAATGAGGCGCGATTATCCTTGATGGACAGACCGTTGGAACTGTTTTCCTTGCCCTCGGCCGCCACTGCGATGAAGGCGCTGTAATTTTCCTTGCTGCGTCCCTGAACCATCAGGTTGCCGGAAATCAGGCCCGTCGCCCCCGCGGGCAGATCGATCATGTAATTTGTCTCTCGCCCGCCGGTATCGTCAAAG
>DATEFI010000030.1:0-5413 GCA_035280705.1 Rhizorhapis sp.
ACTTCGGCCAGCCCGGGAGAGGGAAACCCCGCACCGAAGAGGAACCAGCCATAAAAGACGAGCCAAGCCAGAACGACAACAGCGGCCCCCGCCTTGATCAATCGCGGCAGGGACGACGGGTTCCCGGGAATCTCATCCAGTTCGGCATGTCCAGCCGTGGCGGCACCGGTTAGGTCGACGCTCTGCTCCACAGGCAGCGATTCGGCGGCCTGATCTTCGCTTCCGAAGCCGGGTGCTCCGCTGCCAGGCTGCTGCTTGTCGCGCCAGAGGCCGACGATCTTGGTATCTCTGGACATGTCGGCATGTGTAGCATTTTTTCCCGGCGCTGGAAGTCGGCAATTTGGCAACAGTTCATTAACCGCGAACGTGATAAGTCTCGAAAATGTCTTATGATCCGGGAGCCTTGGACGCCGCGTTGGCCGCAGCCGTGGGCGATGATGCAGCGCTGATCGCTGACCTGCGCTTTGCCTTCATCGAAAGTGCACAGCGGCAGCTGGACCTGCTGGAACGGGCGCGCTGCGATGCCAATTGGGAGATCGCCGCCTGGCGATTAAAGGGCCTTGCCGCCAGCTTTGGTGTCGTAGGACTGATGGCGCTAGCCGAGGAAGCCGCCCGCAGCGTTCCGGGTGACCCCGTCATGCTCCGCAAGCTCAAGGCTGCGCTCGTCGGCTTTGAGGCTGTCTGACCCGCCCTTCTCACCGTCAAAGACTTGCAATCTGCACATCGGATTGCGAAGAGGACAGTTCCAGGGATCAGGAACCGGGGACGCGCTCTTGCCCTTTGCGGCTGTCATTTCTGCGACCGCCACCGTCGGCCATGCTGAAGGATCGCTAAGAGCGACCCTGGTCCTGGCCGGACAGACATTGGTCGAATATCAGGCGCGGCAGGCGGCGGAAGCCGGGGCAGGCCATATTTCGGTTCATGTGGAGACGGTGACACCCGCACTGTCACGGTCGGTGGATCGTTTGATAGCCGATGGCATCAATGTGTCGCTCGTGCGGAGCACGACCGAATTGCGTCAGACGGTTCCCCCCGACACGGATATTCTTCTGATCGGAGACGGGATCATCGCGGCCCGGTCCTGGTTTGCGAGGATCGCTGAACAACCAGCGCCAGCCCTCCTCGTCGTCAACGATCATGTGACGCCCCAATATGAGCGGATCGACGCTGAGCACCGCTGGGCGGGTCTTGCGCGGCTCAGTTACCGGCAGCTTTCCGATACACTGGACACCTTGGACGTCCTTTCGGACTGGGATCTTCAGTCCACATTGCTTCGCCATGCCGTCCAGGCGGGTGGCGAACGTGTCCTTGTCAGTGACGAGGCCCTGTTCAACGGAGGCGTCTGCCAGATCGAATCGCAGGCGGCGGCCGATGAGGCGGAACAGCATTTCCTTCCCAGGCCTTCCAGTGAAAAGGCTGGCGAGGGGTGGGTGGAATATTACCTCTTCCGGCCGATCTCCCGAAGACTCGTTCACCTGCTGCTCCGGCAACAGATCGAACCTGCGCCAATCAGGGCGTCCGCGGCGGCGATTTCCGCCATTGCCATCATCGTCGCGAGCTACGGTCTCACCTGGCCTGCCCTGTTGCTTTTCCTGATTGCACTTTCCGCCCAGCAGGTTGCCGATGACTTGGGCTTGGCCGTCCGTCGTCCGGGCGGCGCGGCCTGGCCTGGCTATATCTCTCTGGCGCTCGCCTTGCTGGGCTTGGCGGCTCTCGGGGGGCAGTGGCGGATCGGTGATCGGACGGCCGATTTTACCGGCCTCTATCTGGCCACCTCTATACTGATAGTCGAATTGACGATTCGTACTGGAAAGGCGCAAGGCTTGAATCCTTGGGCCCTCTGCAGCCTGGCCACAGCATTGCTGCTATTGCTGCTGTTCAGATTGGTGGGGGTTCTTGAGCTCGGCTTCGCCTTCGTCATTCTCTATGCGCTCGGGAGCATGGCAATCACCATCCTTGGCCACCAGAAGACGTCGGAAAGTCCCGCTGGCGCCAAATAGCCACTGTAAATTGTGCGACGCGGTTTAGGGCAAATTAACCACAGAGCCCTAAGGTGTATTTATGACTGCCCGCAATCATCAGCCGGATGGAGGATTTTCCGCCCGTTCCAGCAGCGTTTTTGCGCCGGGCGGACATGATGCGGCGCACCTTAGCCGGCATCTTCTTGATCTGACCGACATTTTCCGGGCGAATGACCGGAAAATGCCCGATGCCATGGTGACCGAGATGCGGCGCCATCTGGAAGGCTGCGTGACGACGGTCGAAACCGGCATGCTGTTCGCCCTGCGCGCCAAGGCAGGCGAAATAGCCTCCTTGCTGCCCGATGCCGTGGACACACTTGGCAACGGCTATAGCTGGCGGGCCATTCAGCTGCACCCCGAACTGACAGGTCCAGAACTTGTGGCGCATATGCGGCATCGTGCCTGCATCTCCATCCTCGCGCGCAAGGGTGGCAGCGTCGCACCCGATGGACCTGCGGAGACGGACCTTTCCTGGCTGCTCGACGACCCGGACCGATCCATTGCCGACACGGCCCTTGCTCTCTTTCTGACGGAAAACCGCTGGGCGGAGCCGGATCAGGAGTTTGTACCGGTTCGTGCCGACGTTCCGGCTGAAATCTACGCCGATCTCGTCTGGACGGTCGCTGCCATTCTGGCGGGGGCGCTTACCCGCACGGGCATCGCTTCGGGCCGCAAGATCGATACCCTGATGGGTGAGATCGGCACCGCCATGCTGCGCCAATATGACGAGGAAAAGGGACCGTTTGCGCTGGCCATGAAATTGGCCCGGCTGATCAGGGACAGGCGGGACGGCTCGGCAAACCAGGTTCAGGCGCTGCGCCAACGGCGTTACCTTCTGCTCATGGCCTTCATTTCGCTAAAGCAGGACGTGCCCCTCGACCGGCTGTTCGCACTGCTTTGCAGCGAGGATCCCGAGTTGCTGCTTGCGATCATGCGGCGTCAAGATTTGGCCGGCGATGAGGCGAGCCGGCTGTTGCTGGACCTGCAGATGATCCGGGGCGACCTTACTGACGCGAAGCTGATAGAGCTCGCCCGGCAATATGGCGTCCTGGAGCGGGAGCAGGCCGAAAAGGACGCAGCCGCGGTGCTGCTGCCACAGACCTATCGTGACAAGTCGGCCATGCTCTATGGCGTTGGCTTGCCGGGACGGACGGCAAAATGAGTGCCTTGCCCGCCGGGCAGGCGGCAATCCAGGCAGTCGTGAATTCGCAAGGTGAACTGGTTTCGGCCGATCCCCTGCTCATGAATCTTCATTTGCGGGCTGGAGGGGAGGAGGGCGGGCCACTCGCCATTCCGCAACTCGCGGCGCTGGCGAGGCTGGCTTTGCGGCTCAACACGCTCATTTCCCGTCCTGTGATCGCGGCCGACCAGGACGTCGACATCGACATGTGGGTGCGTGCTCGTCCCGACCATGGAATGGTGACTCTGACGATCGCCGACTGGAAAGAACGTGACGCCAAGCCGCCCAGCCCGGTAATAGAACAGGAACGCCAGGCGGACCTTGTCCGGGCCTCGGAAGGCTGGAACTGGCGGATCGACAGCGAACTTCGCTTTCTGGCCATGCCCCGCATCGCTCCTGCCACCAATGGAGAAAATCGGCCTGAGGCGGGAATCTTGCTGACGCAGTTCTTCAAGCTTGAAGAAGGTGGAGATCATCAATTTCCCATTCTGAAGGCGATGGCGGACCGTGTTCCGTTCGTCGACCAGCATGCAACGGTGCGCGAGCGGCCGCAGGAGCGTTATGTCCTGTCCGGCTTTCCCATTTTCGATGCGCATGGTTCCCTGGTCGGATATCGCGGAAAGGCGGCGGCCGCTGGAATCCCCGCAGCCAAAGGGACGCCGACGCCAGAACAGGGTGCTTATGCGCATATGTTCGGGCAGCGCCTGGATCGTGCCTTGCGCAAGCCGCTAGGCCGGATCATTGCCAATGCCGAAACGATCAGCAGCCAGTTGCAGGGGCCGCTGCGGCGGGACTACGCCGCTTATGCGAGCGATATTGCCGCGGCGGGACGGCATCTTATGGAACTGGTTGATGATCTGGCGGACCTCCAGGCCATAGAACGGTCCGATTTCAATCCCGTCTTGGAGGACATCGACCTTGCGGACATCGCCCGGCGTACAGCGGGATTGCTCGGCGTAAAAGCATCCGACCGCAATATCAGGATCGAAGCGCCGGGTCCTGAAGAGAGCCTGCCGGCCATCGGAGAATTTCGGCGCTCGCTGCAGATCCTGGTGAATCTGGTCGGCAATGCGATTCGCTATGCGCCTGAGGATTCTCTCGTTCAAATCCAGTGCGAGCAGAATGGCGAATGGGCGAAGGTCATAGTGGCGGATGAGGGCCAGGGAATTGATCCCGACGATCAGGAAAAAATCTTCGACAAGTTCGAGCGGCTGGGCCGCGACGAGGCCGGAGGCAGCGGCCTCGGCCTTTATATTTCCCGCCGTTTGGCGCGCGCGATGCAGGGGGACGTGACTGTTGAAAGCACGCCTGGGAAAGGCGCCCGCTTCACTGTGCGGCTGAAGGCGCGGTAGCAGGATTTTTGAACAGAGAAAAAAACGACGCCCCTTTATTGGGGGCGCCGCCTCTTTTCATTTCATTTCATGCCTTTCAGCGCTGACCCATCGGAACATAGTCGCGCGACGCGGGGCCGGTATAGAGCTGGCGCGGGCGGCCGATGCGCTGGGCAGGATCGGAGATCATCTCGTTCCACTGCGCCACCCAGCCGACGGTGCGGGCAAGAGCGAAGAGCACCGTGAACATGTCCGTCGGGAAGCCGATCGCCGACAGGATTACGCCGCTATAGAAATCGACGTTCGGATAGAGCTTCTTCTCGATGAAATAAGGATCGTTGAGCGCGATCTGCTCCAGCTCGCGGGCGACGTCGAAGACCGGGTCCTTGACGCCCAGCTTGTCGAGCACCTCGTTCGCGGTCTTCTGCATCACCTTGGCGCGCGGATCGTAATTCTTGTAGACGCGGTGACCAAAGCCCATCAGGCGGAACGGATCGTCCTTGTTCTTGGCGCGGGCGATATATTCGGGGATCCGATCGACGGTGCCGATCTCGCGGAGCATATTGAGCGCCGCCTCATTGGCGCCGCCATGCGCCGGGCCCCAGAGGCAGGCGATACCAGCCGCGATGCAGGCGAAGGGATTGGCGCCCGAGGAACCGGCGAGCCTGACGGTCGAGGTCGATGCGTTCTGCTCATGGTCGGCGTGCAGGATGAAGATCGTATCGAGCGCTTTGGCGAGAACCGGATTGACCTTGTACTCCTCACAAGGCACAGCGAAACACATGCGCATGAAGTTCTCGGTGTAGCCGAGATCGTTGCGCGGATAGATGAATGGCTGGCCGATGGAATATTTGAACGCCATGGCCGCGATCGTCGGGATC
>DATEFI010000031.1:0-2853 GCA_035280705.1 Rhizorhapis sp.
CGCATCATCAGTGAACAGGATGGATTGGCTGGTGGGATCATGTTCCGACTGGCTGAGCAGATCGGCAGCGGTCCATTCGGGATCGTTCTTCCCATCGGCCACCACGACGATTTCGGAAGGACCAGCGACCATGTCGATGCCCACAACACCATAGAGCTGGCGCTTGGCTTCAGCCACCCAGGCATTGCCCGGACCGGTAATGACATCCACGGGCCTGATACGGCCAGTGCCATAGGCAAGGGCAGCCACCGCCTGCGCCCCGCCTACGCGCCAGATTTCCTCGATCCCGGCAATCTCGGCAGCGGCCAGAACGAGCGGATTGATCTCTCCCCTGGGCGTCGGCGTCACCATCGCGATGCGCTCCACGCCTGCGACCTTGGCGGGGATGGCGTTCATCAGCAGCGAACTGGGATAAGCCGCGCGGCCGCCCGGCACATAAAGGCCCGCCGCATCGACAGCCCGCCAGCGGGCGCCCAGGCGAACCCCTGCCCCATCAGTGCTGTCGCTATCCTGCGGCTTCTGCTTCTCATGATAGGCGGCGATACGCTCGGCCGCGAGTTCGAGCGCGCTGCGCAGCTCGCTGGAAAGTCCTGCAAGCGCAGCCTTCCGCTCAGCCGCCGTCACCGCCCAGCCGGTGACATTAAGGTCGTGGTGGTCGAACCGGTGGGTATAATCGGCGAGCGCTGCGTCGCCCTCGTCACGAACACGCCTTAAAATAGCCGAAACGTCGCGTGAGACATCCTCATCAGCTTCGCGCCGGGCGTTGACCAGCGCGGTGAAGGCTTCGGCAAAACCGGGGTCGCGGGTGGACAGGCGGAGGGTCATTGGCCGACCCTCTTCCGTCGTCCCTGCGCAGGCAGGGACGACCGAAGAGAAGGGAGCTGGCTTCCGCAGGAGCGCGCTTCCGCATCAAGCCGCATCGCGCGTCTCCACAGCCTTGCGGAAAGCCTCAACCAGCGGCACCAGTTCGCCCGAGCGCATCTTGAAGGCGGCGCGGTTGACGACAAGACGGGCCGAAATCTGCATGATGACGCTGGTTTCCACTAGGCCATTGGCCTTGAGCGTCGCGCCGGACGAGACAAGATCGACAATGCGCCGCGAAAGCCCGAGCGAGGGAGCAAGCTCCATCGCGCCGTTCAGCTTCACGCATTCGGCCTGAATGCCCTGCCGTTCGAAATGGCGGCGAGTGAGGCTGGGATATTTGGTGGCGACGCGCACATGGCTCATGGCGCGCTCATCCTCGGCGGCCAGGTCCTTGGGCTCGGCGACCGACAGCCGGCAATGGCCGATATCCAGGTCGACGGGGGCATAAAGCTCGGAATAGTTGAACTCCTCCACCACATCGGAGCCCACTATCCCGATCTGCGCCGCCCCATGGGCGACAAAGGTCGCCACATCGAAGGCGCGCACGCGGATGATGGAGATATTCACCTGATTGGTGGCGAATTGGAGCGCGCGGCTATGCTTGTTGTGAAAGTCCGCCTCCGGCTCGATCCCGACACGCGCGAGCAGGGGCAACGCCTCGTCGAGGATGCGCCCCTTGGGGATGGCAATGATCAGCGGCCTTGTCATGATGGTGGCGCTTTACTTGCGGGCGGGGAAAAGGGCAACAAGCTGCATCGCCCTCCCGCAAGAAGGCGCTCCTAAATTCGGAGTCCTGCCCTTCCGGCAAGCTCCACCACATATTGCCAGGCGACACGCCCGGAACGGCTGCCTCGCACCGTCGCCCACTGAACCGCCTCCTGCGCATCGAACGGCAGGCCATAATAGGCCGCATAGCCGGAAACGATCGCGAGATAGGCGTCCTGATCGATATTGTGGAAACCAAGGCTGAGGCCAAAGCGATCGGACAGCGCCATCTTGTCGTCGACCACATCCCGCTTGTTGATGGGATCGTCCTGCTCGCCCATGTTGCGCGGCACGATATGACGCCGGTTGGACGTGACATACAGCCGCACATTGTCGAGCCGGGCGGTCGCCGAACCTTGCAGCAGCGAGCGGAAAGCGCGCGCGTCGCCACCTACATCGTCAAAGCCAAGATCGTCGATAAAGAGGATGAACGGCCGCGAGGTTCCTCTCAGGATGGAAAACAGGTCGGGCAGGCTCTTGAGCCGGTCGGTCGCGAACTGGACAAGTGCGATGTCCTGCCCTTCCGCCTGCAACTTGCCGACGACGGAAGAAACACTCGCCGATTTGCCCGTCCCGCGAGCGCCCCAGAGCAGCACGTCATGGGCGGCATGGCCCAAGGCGAGCCGGCGGCTGTTTTCCAGCAATTGCGCCTTTTGCGCGTCGATGCCGGTCAGCAGATCATAAGCTATTGGGGCAAAGGCCGGAACCGGCTGAATGAGGCTTCCATCCCACAGATAAGCGGGAAAAGCCGAAAGGTCGGCGGACGCAGGCGGCGGAGGCGCAAGGCGATCCAGCGCTTCGGCAATGCGGGAAAGAAGCTTGTCGGTCATGAGCGCGGTTTAGCAGATGGCAAAGCTGATGCTAGAGGGCGAGCCGCCGAACAGGTCAGCCCAACGCCAACTCCTCGCCGCTCAGTTCGTAAAGCAACCCGGCCCCGGCCATGGCCTGCGCCTTCAGCCCCATCGCCTCGGGCACGATCTGCTCCACATAATAATGGGCCGTCACTTGCTTGGCCTTCAGAAAGCCTGGATCGCCCTCCCCCCGTGCCAGCATGTCAGCGGCGATCCTCCCCTGCCGCTCCATCAGCCAGCCGCAGACCGCGACCGAAACCATGGTGAGGAAAGGATAGCTCCCGGCGAGCCGGTCGTTGACCGGCGCATTCAGCATCCAGCCCGCCACATCCTTGATCGCATCGCAAAGCGCCAACAGACTTTCCCCAGCGCT
>DATEFI010000032.1:0-6479 GCA_035280705.1 Rhizorhapis sp.
TTGAAGCGGTGGATCTCGTCCACGAAAAGGAGCGTCTTCTTGCCCATGCGAGCATGTTCGCGGGCGGAGGCGAAGACTTTCTTGAGATCGGCAACACCAGAGAAGACCGCGGAAATGGCTTCGAAGCGAAGGCCCACGGCATCGGCCAGCAGGCGGGAAATGGTCGTCTTGCCTGTTCCAGGCGGCCCCCAGAAGATGATGGAGCTCAAACGCCCCGCCGCGACCATGCGGCCGATGGCGCCTTCAGGGCCAGTCAGATGTTCCTGCCCCACGACTTCGGCAAGCGATCGCGGCCGCAGCCGGTCAGCCAGCGGGGCGTCCTTCGCCGGTTGGGGCGGCTTGGCTTCGTCTTCGCTGCCAAACAGGTCAGTCACGATTTGGCCTCGGGTCAGTGGTCATAACGCCTTATATGGTGACTTCTTGTTAGAACGAAATGTGTCAATCGGAATCGCGCAATCTCCGTTCGGGCTGATCTTGTCGAAGCCCAGTCCTTTCTTGAAGAAAGTGAAGCCTTTCGACAGGCTCAAAGGCAAATGGCGGGAAGGGGAGCGATCTATTAGAGCATCGTGCGCAAAAGTGGGAACCGGTTTTGCGCGAAAAACGATGCGACAACAAAGAATTAGAGCGCGCGCCCGCGTCAGATTAAACGCAGCGCGCTCTAAGCGAAGCTTTAGGGCACTGGGCTGTGTCTGGGCGGCCCGAAGCCGGAGTTGCGGTGCAGCACCACCCGCAAATAGGTTTCGGCGAGCGTCTGGTTCACCTGGTCCCAGCCATGATGGTCGGCCCTTAACCGGCCGGCTTTTCCGGCGGCGTAGCGGGCGTCGATGTCTTCGCAATAATGCGCAAGAGCGTCGGCAAACTGAGTGATGGCGCCGGGGCGGATGAGCCGGCCTGTAACGCCGTGGCAGACCAGGCTTTCGCTTCCGGTCGCCTTTGCGGCGATAACTGGCAGGTTGCAGGCCATGGCCTCCAGCGTCACATTGCCGAAAGTTTCAGTGACCGACGGATTGAACAGCATGTCCATCGAGGCCACAGCCCGGCCGAGCGCTGTTCCGGTCTGGAAACCGGCAAAGCGCGCGGAGGGAAGGCGGTTCTGGAACCATTCGCGCGCAGGGCCGTCGCCGACCACCAGCACCCGGTGCTTGACCTGCTTGGCCAATAGGCGGTCGATCGTATCGGAAAAGACGTCCAGCCCCTTTTCCATCACCAGTCGCCCGACGAAGCCGATCACCGGCTCGTCATCCGCTATCCCATGCTCGCGCCGCCATTCCAGGTCCCGGCGATTGGGGTTGAAAATATCCTGATCGATCCCCCTGGACCAGATACCGACATTATAGCTCATGCGCTGCTCGCGAAGCAGCTGCGCCATGCTTTCGGAGGGCGCGAAAATGGCGTCGCAGCGCCGGTAGAAGCGCCGCAGAAGCGCTTCGATCAACGGCTCCATGAAGGCGAGGCCATAATAGCGGGGATAGGTTTCAAAGCGGGTATGGACTGAGGCCACCGCCGGCAATCCGCGCTTGCGGGCAAAGGCGACGGCGGCGTGGCCAAGCGGATCGGGGCTGGAAACATGAATGAGATTGGGGTTGAAACTTTCGATGTCCCGCCGGACCTTGCCGGACATCCGCAGCGGAATGCGATATTCGCCGCGCCCCGGAATGGCGAGCGATGGAGCCCCCACCAGATCGCCCGTCGGGGCAAAGGCCGGTTCCGCGACCACTGGCGCATAAATCCTGACCTGGACACCCTGGCGCAGCAAATAGCCGACCAGCCGGTTCAATGCCTGGTTCGCGCCGTCGCGCACATAATTATAATTGCCGCTGAACAGAGCGATGCGGAGGCTGGTGATGTCCATCCAGCTCCCATTAGAAGCGAAACGAGCCGAGGACAAGAAAGGCGTTGGCTTTGCAAAGCCGGTCTGGCAAGGGCGAATGACCATGACGGAACTCAGCATGCATGTCGATGCGCTGCTGGCAGGCAGGGCCAGGGCGTTCCGCGATGACGAGACAAGCGCCATCGCCAAGCAGGCGGTGAAAGGCCGCGCAGAAATCGGATTCCTGGGACTGAAGGGCGATGAGCAGGCCGACCGGGTGAACCATGGCGGCCCAGACAAGGCGGTTCATCTTTATTTTCAGGATCATTATCCCTTTTGGCGGGAGTTCACCGGCGGTCATGCGCTGCTGGAGGCACCCGGCGCCTTTGGCGAGAATATTGCCGCATCGGGCCTGGACGAAGAGGGGATATGCCTGGGCGACCGGTTCCGGTTGGGAAGCGTCCTGCTGGAGGTCAGCCATGGCCGTCAGCCCTGCTGGAAATTGGATCATCGCTTCGGACGCAAGGATATCATGGCCACCGTTGTGCGCACCGGCAAATGCGGGGTCTATTTCCGGGTGCTGGAGGAGGGCGAGGCTGAAGCGGGCGACGAAATGCTGCTTCTGGACCGCCCTTGCCCCGAAATGACGGTAGCGCGGCTGTTCGGGTTGCTGATCGGTGGCGGCGCGAAGAGGGATATCGCTGCGGTCAGGGCTTTGGCCGATATGCCGCTGCTGGCGGAAGCATGGCGTTCAAGGGCCAGGAAGCTGAGCGGGGGCTGATCCCGGCCGGCGCGGCTCGATGCTCTTTGCTGCCGCGCCGCTTCAACTCGCCAAGAGCTTCCTTTCCGCGGGAAGCGTGCGGGGAGCGCGATCGGCGGGCTGGCTTTCCGCGTGCAGATATCGTCCGTCGAACAGGGCGACCTGCCTCAGCCTCTTGATGTCCGGTATGCGCAGCCAGCGCGAGCGCAGTTCAATCAGGCCCAGCATCCGCATTTCCTGGAGCGTGCGGTTTACATGCACCGGGGTAAGGCCGGTGATGTCGGCAAGGTCAAGCTGTGTGAGCGGCATTGCGCACTGGTCTCCGCAAGTGAGCTTCGCCGCTTTCAGCCGGTAGTAAAGCTCGCAAAAGAGATGGCTCAGCTTTTCAAGGGCGCTCTTGCGGCCAAGGTTCACGATCCATTCGGTCTGCATGTCGGCGCTGACCCGCACGTCGTGCAGCAGGAAATCGTGGACTTCGGGATCATTTACCGCCTTTTGCCGAAGGTCGCGGCAGGGCAGGCGCACGGTCCGTACATTGGTGAGGGCTACCACATGCTGTGAAGCCGCTGCATCGCAAGTCCACCCCAACTCGCAATAATCCCCCGGCAGGAACAGCGCCGTGATCTGGCGGCGGCCGTCCGGGAGCAACTTATATCGGCATGCCCAACCCTCGCTGATGAGGTGGACATGATGCTGTATTTCGCCCTCGCGTGCCAAGCTTTGATGGGCTCTTACATAGTGGAGAGTCTTCCGTCCGGCCCGTATATCCGATGCGGGCGGTCCAGCTTGAACTGCTAAGCTTTGAATGAACATTCTGGTCCTTCCCTGTTGGGCTCACGCCCCCGCTGGCCGGCAGAACAACCTGCACGTCAAATGCGCGAGAAGGGAGTTGGCTCCATCCCGTCTGCGAATGTACGGCGAATTGAAGAAGGGCCGGCACTTATGTCCGAAAGCGTACAAGCAGGCGCTCAATCTATGTACGAACTGGAACAATCATGGAGCAAAGTAGACGTTCATGCGTCCAATATTCTGTAGTTGTTGATCCAGAACAATGCTTCGGGAGCGGGCGGCGACCATGAAGGTTCGCTGGCATTGATGCCGGCGAGGAGTGGGATGAAATGGCCAGCCACGATCATGAGCGTTACTTCACGAGGCGAGAACAGGAATGCCGCTCGCTTGCAGAGACGCATAGCGATCCTTTCCTGAGACGCGTCTATCTGAAGTTCGCGGATAATTATGCAAAAGCGCTGCGGGACAAAGAGCATAGCAGGACTCAGCCGTACTCAGAGCCAGCGGGCGCGCCTGGTGCGGCGCCCACTATTGCTACTTCGGTGGGAAACCGGCGGGGACGTTCGGCCGCCTGAGAGCAGGCGCGCGTCCAGCCGCCGGAAGGATATGATAGCGTTGCACCATCCGGGCGCAGAACTCCGCATATTCCATGGGATCTATGGGAGCGCTGCTGTGATGCGCCTCCAGCCCGCGATGTTCGGGTGTAAAGCAAAAGGTCAGGGTGACCTCGAAATCCTCCAGTGCCTCCATCTGCCGGTCGAACCATTCCATGGCGCCGGGACGGAAGGAGTCAGCCCAGGAAAGCCCCGTCCGCAGCCTGCGGACCCCGAGATGCCTTAGCCAGTTCACGGCTTCGTCGAGGCGCGGGTCTTCAAAATGAAACCATTGGCAAATGCCCAGCTGTCCCTCCAGCGCGGCAAAGAGGGGCAGAGCGGCCTTTGGCGTTCCATCGGCACGGATCAGGCCCATATGAAAATGCCGGTAATAGGAGGACCCCTCCGCCTCCTTGTGCCGCGTCGTCGCGCCCCAGGATTGAGGGAGGTCGTAAAGGCTGTACCAATGGACCGGGTGCGGCCGGTCCGCCAGTAGTTCCGCTGTGCGAGCGAGACCCCAGGCCTGCACCTCCTCTGCGCCGAATGAGGAAACGCCGACCTCAGTCACCCAGACGGGCTTGGAGGTGACGGCCTCGATCTCTGCAATTCGCTCGGGCCATTCGTGGATGGGCCAGAGGTTCCAGTCCAGCGGGAAGCCGTGAACCGCTACGGCGTCGACGCTTTCCATGACGCCCAGTTCCTCCAGCCGGAGGATGAACGCCGGGTCTATCGGAGAAATGCCGCCCAATACCCGGGTGAGCCCCGGCGCCACGCCGGCGATCATGTCTCCAGCGAGGCGGGCCATTTCGGCAAAGCGGGACCAATCAGGGTCCAGGTCAGGATTCCAGTGCGACTTGTTATTGGGTTCGTTCCAGATCTTGACGGCTTCGATCATGCGTTTGCTCCGGCAGCGGCAGGGACGGGCTTGGCACCCATGCTCATGACCAAACCTCATTCATGGACATCAAGCGGTAGCCCTCGTCATCGGCCTCAATCGAACTGACGGACGTGCAGGCGATCTCGAACCGGCTCCAATGGTCGGGGGAAAGGCCAAGGACATGGCAAATGGCGGCGCGGATCACATCGGAATGGCTGACCATGGCTATGACAGGACCGGGGCGCTCTTCGCGTATCCGGTCGAGATGGCGGGCGACGCGGGCCTGCACGTCGATCATGCATTCGCCGCCTGGCGGGCGGCCATGGAGACGCGCTTCATTCCAGCGCCGCCAGGCCTGATCTGCATGAAGGCTTTCAAAGGCCCGGCCGGACCATGCTCCAAAATCGATTTCATCGAGCGCGGCCACGACCTCCGGCTCTCCGCCGCAGCTTTGGGCCAGATGTCCGGCGGTCTCGCGCGCCCGGCGGCGGGGGCTGCACTGCAGGAGCGGCTCATGCTCGGCGATTGCCGATCCCAGCAATTCCGCACGGCGCTTTCCGGTTTCATTGAGCCCCAGATCGAGGGTCCGGCCGCAAAGGACTCGGTCGAGAGCATCATGCTCGGCATGTCGAATCAGTAAAATCCGCATCTTTTATGGCCCGAAAATTCGCCTTGGGTCGCCAAAACTGCGGCAGGACGTGATTTCAAGCATCTTATCTTTAACATATCAATGTGACCTTCTGTATTTTCTCTATCAAGCTATGACAAAGATGATGTTATTCCTCCAACATATGTAAAGGATGGAACAGAAGGCCGGGTGCATCATTATACCCCCGCGATGATCCTGAAAAATGCGTCAACAACTATTCTGGTTGCTGCAATTAACATAGGTTAAAACTATGACTAAGCTCGTGCTGATTACAGGCGGAGCCGGTTTTATTGGCCGATCCGTCGCCAGAGAACTATTATCCAGAGGTTATGACGTTCGCGTTCTCGACACCCTGATCGAGCAGGTGCACAGCGGGGAACGGCGGCCCGCTGACCTCGATTCCAGGGTCGAACTGGTGATCGGGGATGTGCGGGATCCGGTTTCCGTCCGGCGTGCGCTGGCGAATGTCGATGCCGTTGTCCACCTGGCCGCGGAGGTGGGGGTTGGCCAGAGCATGTATGCGATTTCGCGCTACACCTCCGCCAACGACATGGGGACGGCGATCCTGTTCGAGCAATTGCTGGAGGCTGGCGTCCGCCGCGTGGTCACCGCCTCTTCGATGAGCATTTATGGCGAGGGCCTGTATCGCTCGCTCGACGGGCGGCTGTTTGAGGATGTGCAGCGGCCAGGCGATTTCCTTGATCCCGTGGACGGGGAAGGGCGGGCGCTGATTCCTGTCCCGACGCCGGAAAGCAAGCGGCCTGCGCTTGCCTCCATCTACGCCATCGGAAAATATGTGCAGGAGCGGATGACGCTGACGCTGACGGAGGCCTATGGCATGGAGGGCGTCGCGCTCCGGCTATGGAATGTCTATGGTCCGGGACAGGCGCTCTCCAATCCCTATACCGGCGTGCTCGCGATCTTTGCGGCGCGTGTCCTGAATCGCAACTCGCCGCTCATTTTCGAGGACGGTATGCAGCGGCGCGACTTCGTCAGTGTCC
>DATEFI010000033.1:0-3611 GCA_035280705.1 Rhizorhapis sp.
GGCCGCATGATGGGCGCGGAAGAAGCCGAGCGTTCCGGTCTCGTCGCCCGTATTGTCCCGGCAGCCGAACTGGTCGAAGATGCGCTCAAGACTGCCGAGACCATTGCCGCCATGCCGCCCATGGCCGCGATGATCAACAAGGAGATGGTGAACCTCGCCTTCGAAACGGGGCTTAACCAGGGTCTCCTGACGGAGCGCCGCCTGTTCCAGATCCTTACCGCCACGGAAGACAAGAAGGAAGGCATGGCTGCATTTGTGGAGAAGCGCCCCGGCGCCTGGAAGGGGCGCTGAGCCTTCTCCGTTCGTGTCGCGCAAAGTCGAGACACGGCACTTGATAAAGGTCCCTGGGACTTGGCTCGGGACCGACGGCTGAACGAGGAATAGCAAAATGACCCGCATCGCATTCATTGGACTGGGCAATATGGGCGGCGGCATGGCCGCGAATCTGGTGAAGGCGGGCTATGAAGTTGCCGCTTTCGACCTCAGCGAAGCGGCGCTCGCCAAGGCAGAAGAGGCAGGATGTGTCCGGGCTCCTTCTGCAAGCGCCGCCACAACGGGCGCTAGCGCTGTCGTCACCATGCTTCCCGCCGGCAAGCATGTGGAGATGGTCTATTCGGGTGAGATATTCGATGTCGCCTCGCCAGGCACCCTGTTCCTTGACTGTTCGACCATCGATGTCGCGACGGCGCGGAAGGTGATTGCCGCCGCCGCCGAAAAGGGCTTCGAGATGGTCGATGCCCCTGTGTCGGGCGGCATTGCTGCGGCGGCGGCAGGCACGCTGACCTTCATGGTTGGAGGCACGGCCGAGGCATTCGAACGCGCCAAGCCGATCCTTTCCGCCATGGGCAAGGCGGTGATCCATGCCGGCGATGCGGGCAATGGCCAGGCGGCGAAGATCTGCAACAACATGCTGCTTGGCGCGACCATGGCGGCAACCTGCGAAACCTTTGCGATGGCGCAGAAGCTGGGGCTTGATCCGCAGACCTTCTATGACATTTCCAGCGTGTCTTCCGGACAGAGCTGGTCGATGACCAGCTATTGCCCGGTGCCTGGCGTCGGTCCCAAGACACCCGCCGACAACGACTATCAGGGCGGCTTTGCAGTCGCCTTGATGCTGAAGGACCTGAAACTCGCCACGCAAGCGGCGCAAACGGTGGACGCCAGCGTTCCCATGGGCAACACCGCCGAAGCGCTATACCAGATGCTTGCCTCCGCCGGTGAAGGCGGACGGGATTTTTCGGTCATCATCGAGATGCTGCGGGGCAAGTGAAGAAAGCCTTCGCACACAAAAAACGGCCCGGAACTTGTCCGGGCCGCAGGTCCATCTGACAATTCGGGCCTTCAGCCACCCAGATAGGTGACAAGTTCCGTCTTGCTGACGGCCTTGCTCTTGTCCTTGTCTGCCATGGTGAAGGCTGCACCTGCCCATGCGGCTATGTCCTGGTCCCCAAGCGATTGCCCAGTGGTCGCAGCTTCCGCTTTCTTGAGCGTCGTCATCCATGCGGAGAATTCTTCCCGGTTCAGATCACCGCTCTTGTCGCTGTCATAAGTGGGAAACTCACTGTCAACGACGGCTCCCACGTCAACCGTGGTAGCTTGCTGGGACTGCTGCTGGGTTGCCGTTCCCTGCTGGGGAGCAGCTTCACCCGCCGGAGCGGTTTCCTGCGCCAGGGCAGGACTCGCCAGCAAAAGAGCTGAAGAACAAAGAAGATAACGTAGCATATGCTTCTCCAATATTGCGCGACCCAAGGGTGTCGGACGAGACGCGATTAACATATGCGTTAGGCTGGCTTCCGTTCCGATCAATCGGCCAGAAGCATTTCGGCCTGTCCCGCGAGGGGGACCGCCCGTCCCGCAAGCGCGCCTTCGCCGGGATGAAGCGTTGGGTAGCGGAATCATTGCCCTTCCGCAGCCGGCCTGCTAGCGCGCCCGCAACCTTTCAACGCTGATTTCAGGATTCGTCACATGGTCCCGCGTTATTCCCGTCCCGACATGGTTGCCATCTGGGAACCGGAATCGAAGTTCCGCATCTGGTTCGAGATCGAGGCGCATGCCACGGACGCTCTTGCCGAACTCGGCGTGGTGCCCAAGGAGGCGGCCAAGGCGATCTGGGAAAAGGGCGCATTCGAGGTAGATCGCATCGACGCCATCGAGGCCGAAGTCAAGCATGACGTCATCGCCTTCCTGACCAACGTGGCCGAGCATGTGGGCGAACCGGCCCGCTTCATGCACCAGGGCATGACCAGCTCCGACGTGCTCGACACCTGCCTCGCGGTTCAGCTCGCCCGGGCCACGGACATTCTTCTGGCTGATATCGACAAGCTGCTGGAAGTCATCAAGCGCCGCGCGTTCGAACACAAGCTGACACCCACCATCGGCCGGAGCCATGGCATCCATGCCGAGCCGGTGACCTTCGGTTTGAAGATGGCTGAGGCCTATGCCGAGTTTTCCCGTTGCCGCAGCCGTCTCGAACAGGCTCGCGCCGAGGTGGCCACCTGTGCCATTTCAGGAGCGGTCGGAACCTTCGCCAATATCGATCCGCGCGTTGAGGAACATGTCGCGAAGAAGATGGGTCTTGCCATCGAGCCTGTTTCCACACAGGTCATTCCGCGCGACCGGCACGCAATGTATTTCGCGACGCTGGGCGTCATCGCCTCGTCCATCGAGAGACTTGCCGTCGAGATCCGCCACCTGCAGCGCACCGAGGTGCTGGAAGCGGAGGAATATTTCTCGCCGGGCCAGAAGGGCTCAAGCGCCATGCCGCACAAGCGTAATCCGGTGCTGACCGAGAACCTCACTGGCCTTGCCCGGATGGTCCGCGCCTATGTGACCCCCGCGATGGAGAATGTGGCGCTTTGGCATGAGCGCGACATATCCCACAGTTCGGTCGAGCGTTATGTCGGGCCTGACGCGACCATAACGCTCGATTTTGCTCTCGCGCGCCTCACCGGCGTCATCGACAAGCTGCTCGTCTATCCCGAGCGGATGCAGAAGAATCTGGACCGGATGGGCGGCCTTGTACATTCGCAACGGGTCCTTCTCGCGCTGACGCAGGCGGGGGTGAGCCGCGAGGACGCCTATCGCCTGGTGCAGCGCAACGCCATGAAGGTATGGGAGTCCGACGGTACGCTGTCGCTGATGGAACTGCTGAAAGCCGACCCCGATGTCGCGGCCGCGCTGAGCGCCGAGGAGATCGAGGAGAAGTTCAACCTCGACTATCATTTCAAGCATGTCGACACGATCTTCGACCGTGTCTTTGGCTCTCACTGAGGATCGTTTCGCTGCATACTGGCATGCACGCGCAAAATCGCATAAGTTCGGCCCATAACAGAAGTGAGGGCGTGCATGCATTTTCTCCGGACCGCATTCTGGGTGGCGCTGGCCGTCGTGATCGTGGTGTTTTCCGTCAACAACTGGACACCCGTTACGGTCAACCTGTGGGACGGGCTTCGCATGGACACGAAATTGCCCGTCCTGGTCATCGGCGCATTTCTGATCGGAAGCCTGCCGCTCTGGATCTACTATCGGGCCATGCGCTGGCGGCTTCGCAGGCGCCTCGACAGTGTTGAACGCGCGCTATCCGATAACAGGGCCATATCATCGGCGCCGAC